>JAPLMA010000100.1 GCA_026387255.1 Candidatus Omnitrophota bacterium
AAATACCCAATCACAATCGAGAATAAAAAGGATTGTCCTTTATACACTGCGAGAATAATTAAAAATGTAAAAGTTGGCCCTTCTCCAGAGTGGCTCAGGAAGAGATTGGAATTAGTCGGATGCCGCAGTGTGAATAATGTCATGGATATTACTAATTATGTTTTATTTGAGTTGGGCCAGCCGTTACACGTCTTTGATTTAGATAAATTGAGTCAAAATGAAATTAGAGTGCGCCGGGCTAATGCGCATGAAAAAATTATTACTATTGATGGGGTAACTAGGCTATTAAGTCCGGAAATTTTGGTCATTGCCGACGCGCATAAACCTTTAGCCATTGCTGGAATTATGGGGGGCAAAGAAACCGAAGTTACGCTTAAGACGCGTAACATTTTATTGGAAGGCGCGATATTTAATCCGATGCTCGTGCGCCGGGCTAAACAAAAGTTAGGATTGCAATCCGAATCAGCCTATCGATTCGAAAGAGGGGTAGATTCAGAAGCACTTAGCAGCGCTTCTTGGGCAGCAGGAGAGCTAATTTTAAAATTAGCTTATGGTGAGCCTTCGGGGTTCAGCAGTTTAGGCACAGCTAAAGTAATTCATCCGATGATTAATCTGGATGTTACTTATTTAAATAAACTGTTAGGTACAGCTATTACTAGATTTAAGGTTAAGCAGATTTTAAACAGGTTAGGCCTACCGGTAACCACTAAAACCAGGAATATTTTAAGTGTTAAAGTGCCTAGTTTTCGTCAGGATTTAAAGTTGCCAATAGATTTAGTGGAGGAGGTTGCGCGTATTTATGGTTATGGTGAAATTCCCCAATCTCTTCCGGCGGTAAAGCCCAGTCGAAAAGTTTTAGATAAAAAAGAAGTTATTTGTGGCATAAAAAATATTTTATTTGGTTTAGGTCTAGATGAGGCAATTACCTATAGTTTGGTTGACCGTGACTTGCTTAAGAAATCCGGAGTTAATACTGATGTCGGGTTAATTGAGATTTCCAATCCCTTAAGTAAGGAGCAGGAGGTTTTGCGTCCCGCTCTTTTTCCCAGCCTTATTCGTGCCCTGGCCCATAATTTAAATCAGCAGCAGGAGCGGGTAAGCATTTTTGAGATCGCTAATGTTTTTTCCGGCCGAGCAAACACCGTCACAGAAAATTCTTTACTGGGCATAGCTTTATGTGGCCAGAATGCCTTTTTTACTAAACAGGGCTTAGTTAGAGAAGAGATTGCACTGTTACATTTAAAAGGTGTTTTAGAGACTTTGTTTAATCGACTGGGGGTTAAGAGTTTTGATTTTGGTGGCCAAGAAGATAATAAAGTAAATATTATGATTAATCAGAAAGCGGTAGGTTTTATGCTGAATTTAAGCCCGCAAATTTTGGGCGCCTTTGATATTAAGAATCGGCAAGCGGTTTTAGCTGAAGTTAATTTAGAAATGTTATTTGGCAGTATAAATTTAGGAAAAAAGTTTTTGGATATTCCTAAATATCCGGCCATTACCCGGGACATAAGTTTTGTCATTAATGAGGATATTCCGGTGAAGGGGTTACTGCTGGCGATAGAAGCCAGGGGCACTCCGCTATTAGACCAGGTAAAAATAGTAGATTATTATCAGGGTAAGCAAATTCCGGTTGGGTTCAAGGGGTTAACCATATCTTGTATTTACCGATTGGATCGCCGTACGTTGACCGAAGAGGAAATCTCTCCGGTACACAATGATATTTGTTCTTTATTGGAAGAGCGGTTTGGTATAAAATTACGGGGAGCATAGTTAAAAACAAAGGAACAGTTAGGATTGATTTCTGTATAAATATGTGTTATGCTTTTGGTAGAAAATATTTGCTCTTTTTCCCGCCTATGGCGGGATCCCGTTTTTACTTTAAGTAGTAACGGGAAGATATCCCTGCGGTGCGCGTTGGAAATTTGATAATTGTTGAACCAACACTATTTTCACGGGAACCCCATTATTCTTTATTGCACGTGTGCTTAAAGATAGGGTACCCACCTGAAGCCAAATCGGTTCAGACTATCAGTCCAACGGCACTTTTGCGGGGATTTTTTTGTCCGCCACAATACTTTGGCGGACAACCCGCCAATCTTTGTGGCGGGTAAACCATCAATCGCATGGATTTATTCATTCAAGAAACTTTAAATATCCAGGATAAAAACCTCCCCTTGGCAGTTCGCTTGCGGCCAACCACTCTTGATCAGCTAATTGGTCAGGATCAGATATTAGGTAAAAATAAATTATTACGTCGCGCCATTGAAGCTGACCGGTTAACTTCGCTTATTTTGTTTGGGCCTCCGGGAACAGGTAAAACCTCTTTAGCCTGGTGTATCGCCAATATTACTCAGGCAAACTATTGTGCGATTAACGCGACCATTTCTAACGTTGAAGAATTAAGAAAGATTATTGCCGTTTCTAAACTGAGGGCAAAAGAAGGAAAAAAGAAAACTATTCTATTTATCGATGAAATCCACCGTTTTAATAAAGCGCAGCAGGACGTGCTTTTGCCTGATGTTGAAGAGGGGCGTTTAGTATTAATTGGCGCGACAGTGCATAATCCGTATTTTTCGCTTACTGCCGCGCTACTTTCCCGGTCAATTGTTTGTGAGTTAAAGGCGTTGCAGAGTAATGATCTAGTGAGTATAATTAATAATGCTTTAAAGGATAAAGAAAAAGGGTTGGGTAATTTTAAGGTGAAGCTTGATAAAAATGCGCTTAATTTTTTAGCTAAAAGTTGCGAAGGTGATGCGCGCAGGGCTTTGTCTGCTCTGGAATTAGGGGTTTTAACTACCCCGGCGGCCAAAGATGGTTATATTAATTTTGATTTAGAGATTGCCCAGGAATCTATCCAGAAAAAAGCAGTAGTTTATGATCGCGATGGGGATGGCCATTATGATACGGCTTCGGCATTTATCAAATCTATGCGTGGCTCTGATCCGGATGCGGCAATTTATTGGATGGCCAAGATGTTATATGCCGGAGAGGATCCGCGTTTTATCGCGCGCCGGGTTTGTATTTTAGCCGCCGAAGACGTAGGCAATGCCGATCCTTTAGCTTTAGTTTTAGCTAATGCGGCTTTACAGATCTCTGAGTTTGTGGGTATGCCCGAAGCTAGGATTCCTCTAGCTCAAGCAGTGATCTATGTCACCTGCGCTCCTAAATCCAATGCCAGTTACTTGGCAGTGGAAAGAGCTACCCAGGATATCAAAGAAAATAAGGTGCAGGAAGTTCCGGATCACCTTAAGGATGCTTCTTACAGCGGCGCGGAAAAATTAGGGCATGGCCTAGGGTATAAATATGCTCATGACTATCCGGAACATTTTGTGAAACAGAAATATACATGTAAAAAAGTATGTTATTATGAGCCTACGGATATAGGTCATGAAGCTAAAATTAAAGAGCGTTTAGAAAAATTACGTCAAGCTTCTTCCGCCGGGTAAAAATTCCCGGGGAGATATACGGATAAAGGATCAGCCAAAATGATGCTCATTATGCAAATATTAATAGTTATAGGCGTGGGGGCAATTATTTATGCGGTTTTTGGGATGTTTACATCGGATAGCCCTAAATTCCCTCCAAAGCGGATAATTCAAGACCAGCCACTACTTGCACAAGATTTTGGTAAGGAGCAAAAAATCCAGCGTTTACAAAGTCAGATCGCTAAATTAGAAAGTCAGTTAGAACAGTCCAAGGTTGCAACGGTCGAGGGAGAATCTGGATTAAAGACCATTGAAGAAAAAGAAGCGGAATTTTCTCTAGAGTTAAAGCGCAGAGAAGAGTGGGTGGCTAAAGCGGAGGCAGAACGAGCTAAGACTAGAACAGAAAATTTAGATTTAAATAATAAGTTTATTGTTAAGGAAAATGAATTGCAGGAGGAGTTTAAAAAAAATGTAGATTTAAACCGCCAGGTGCGTGAAATAAAAGCTGCCCTGGAAGCAAACCAGATGGCTTGCCGGCTTAAAGAAGATCAACTGCAAGCGCAGAAACATCAAAGCGAAAGCCAGCTTAAGAGTATTAATGAGTATTTGGCGACGATTGCGGAGTTTAAGCGCAAAGAAAAAATCAGTGAGTGGGTGCCTAAAGCAGAGTTTAGTCAATTAAATGCAGAGTACGCAAAATTAGAGCAAGATTTAGCCGACAGCCAAGAGAGATTGAAAAGTTTTGCCGCCGAGATCGCGCATTTGCGTCAATTGATCGATAAAGAATCTCTGCCGGCAGAAGAAATTAAGCAAGAAAAATCTACTCCAGAAGACATTCGGCCCCCAGGAGCTACTCTTAAAGAGACTAAACAAGAAGTAAAAAAGTTAGAAATGTTATTTGACAGCATAGATTTAGAAAAAAAGACAAAAGAAACAGAGGGGTAGAAATAAAAGAAAGGAAAAGGTAAGATGCAGGCTATGAAAATGAAAGTATTTATGGCATTGTTAGTGTTAAGTTTAACCTTTTGTTATGGAGGGATCTTGGCGATGAACGAAACAATTGTGGTTTTAGAAACTAATCAAGGAAACATCGAAATTAAACTAAAAGATGATCTGGCGCCGAAAACCTGTGAAAATTTTACTCAGCTGGTTGAAAAGGGGTATTATGATGGTTTGATTTTTCATCGGGTAATCAAAGGTTTTATGATTCAAGGCGGAGATCCTACGGGAACTGGAACCGGTGGCGCTTCAATTTGGGGAAAGCCTTTTGAAGATGAAGTAACTCCGCAAGCCAAGTTTGATCAGGCAGGTATTTTGGCGATGGCCAATAGCGGACCCAATACAAACGGCAGCCAGTTTTTTATTACCTGCGCTAAAACACCTTGGTTAAATATGCGCCATACCATTTTTGGCGAGGTTGTTTCTGGTTTGGAGGTAGTGCAAAAGATTGAAAATACTCCGGTTAACGCCGATGATCAGCCGATCGTCCAACAGAAGATCAATCGAGCGTATATAAAACCCAGCGCTTAAAATATCCCGATAAAAAGGATCTGAATTTCAACAGTAGGGGAGGTTGAAACCTCCTCTACTGTAATCGATAATTAATAAAATAGCTTATGAAAGAAATAAATTATCATCGAGAGCTAAATCCTGCACAGCTTAAGGCCGTAGAATCTATTCATGGTCCGCATCTGGTTATCGCCGGCGCGGGAAGCGGTAAGACGCGGGTTTTGGTACACCGGGTTGCCTATCTGGTCCAACAAGGCATAGCGCCGGAACAGATTCTTTTACTTACTTTTACGCGTCGTTCGGCTGAAGAGATGCTGCGTCGGGCCAGCATTTTACTGGATGAGCGCTGCAGAAATGTTTCCGGCGGTACTTTTCATTCATTCGCCAATATGATTTTAAGAAAATACGCCAAGCTTTTAGAAATTAGCAATAATTTTACTATTCTTGATCAGGCGGATGCCGAAGATGCGGTAAATTTAGTGCGCACGCAGCTGGGGTTTCATAAATCCGAGAAACGTTTTCCACGTAAACATGCCATTTTAGAGGTAATCTCTAAAAGTGTGAATAAATCTGAAAAGATCTCCGGAGTGCTGTTTGATGAATATCCGCAGTTTATTGAATTTACCGAAGAGATTAAGAAAATTCGCGATGAATATAATAAATATAAACGTCAAAAATCGCTTCTGGATTATGATGATCTGCTGGTTTTTTTAAAAAACCTGCTTGTTAAGCATGAAACTGTGCGCGCCAGCTTGAGTGCTAAATATAAATATATTATGGTTGATGAATATCAGGATACGAATAAACTCCAGGCGCATATTGCTTGTCTTTTGGCCGCGGATCATACCAATATTATGGTTGTGGGTGATGATGCTCAAAGTATCTATTCTTTTCGGGGGGCAAATTTTAAAAATATCATGGATTTTCCTGAGATATTTAAAGGCACTAAGATTATTACTTTGGAAGAGAATTACCGTTCCACCCAACCAATCTTGGATTTAACGAATGCGGTTATTGCTCAAGCTAGAGAAAAATTCCAAAAGAATCTTTATACCAAGAAGCAAGGGGGAAAAATACCGGTTTTTATCGATTGTGCGGATGAAAATTCACAATCTACTTTTGTGGCAGAAAAAATTCTGGAATTAAAAGAAGAAGGCGTAGCTTTAAAAGATATCGCTGTGCTTTTTCGTTCCGGGTGGCATTCTAATGATTTAGAAATTGAATTAGCCAGTCGAAATATTCTTTTTGCAAAATACGGTGGGCAAAAATTTGTGGAGGCTGCACACGTTAAAGATTTGGTAAGTTATTTGCGCATTGCCTATAACGTGCATGATCAAGTCAGTTGGCTGCGCGCGCTAGAACTAATTCCTCGCATCGGCCCTAAAACTGCAACTAAAATTATCGACTCAATCCTGGATCCATCTAGGTTAGAAGAGTTGTGGCAGAAAAATGATGAACTTAAAAAACTATTTGAGTTATTAAAAAAGGTAGATCTTAAGCGCGACAGCCCCGCTGAGGTTATTGCCAGATTCCTTAATTATTATCAGCCCTTATTAAAGATCAAGTATGATGATTTTAACAAACGTTTAAATGATTTGGATTCATTATTAAGAATTGCTCAGCGCTATAAAACATGCGAACAATTTTTAGTTGATCTGGCTTTGGAGCCTCCGGAAAGAATGCTGGTTGAGCCTGCCCGACAGAATAAGGATGATGCTTTGCTTACCCTTTCAACTATACATTCAGCTAAGGGGCTGGAATGGCATACGGTATTTTTAATTTATGTTGCCGAGGGGCATTTGCCTTCATATCTATCTTTAAACTCAGCTGAGCAGATTGAAGAGGAGCGCCGTTTGTTTTATGTTGCCGCTACCCGGGCTAAAGTAAATTTATTTTTATTAAAACCGCATATTGATCGCTCACCTAGAAGTTTCGTCGATGGTGGCGGTTCAGTGTTTACCCAAACCTCTCGTTTTTTAGAGCAGGGTGGCTTACTGGAAGAGTTTGTAGATGTACAGAGCACTAATTTCTCGGATGAACTGCTGGAATTAGAACTAGAAGATATTATCGGAGAAAAAAGCAATAAGCATAAAGAATTTTTTGAGAGCATGGAAGAGTATTTTCGTAATGAATAAATGACCCCATTTCCCGATTAGCGGCGAAACAGTTTCGGGGTTAAGAAGGAGCGAAACTGTTTATTTTGTCTTGAGATAGGGAAAAAATTGTGTTAAAATTTTTAATATGATTATTAGCCAGCAAAAACCTCTAAAGGATTTATTACGCAGTCTTAAAGAGTATAATAAAATATTTTTAGTGGGTTGTGGTGAGTGTGCAACCGCTTGTAAGAGCGGTGGCCAGCCAGAGATTGAAAAAATGCAGCGCCAGCTGGAGGCGGCGGGTAAAGTTATTACCGGCGCATGTATTCCGTCTGCGCCTTGCGTAGCGGCGAAGCTTAAAACGGAGTTAGCTAAAAATATAAAAGTTTTAGTTCAATCAGAGGCAGTTTTGATTTTAGCCTGTGGTTTAGGGGTCCAGTCATTTAAAGATAATGACCGCCTGGATTTAGCAGTCTTGCCTGCTTGCGATACCTTGTTTGGCGCGGTGATGGACGCGCAAGGTAATTTTTTTGAAAAGTGCTCGATGTGCGCAGAGTGTATTTTGGATTCTACCGCGGGGATCTGTCCGATAACACTTTGTCCTAAAAGCCTGCTTAATGGCCCTTGCGGCGGAGTAAACCAAGGCAAATGCGAGGTAGACGATCAGAAGGATTGCGCTTGGGTCTTAATCTATAGGGAATTAGATAAAAAGAAAAAATTAGCACTATTAAAAGAAATTCGTAAGCCTAAAGATTTTAAGAAATCAACCAGGCCGCATAAATTACTTTTAAACAAATAATATGGCAGAACCGTTACCTTATAGCGAAAAAGTTATGGATCATTTTACCAATCCGCGTAATGTTGGCGAGATCGCCGATGCCAGCGGTATCGGCACGGTGGGTAATCCTGTTTGTGGTGATGTCATGAAGATGTATTTACGCATAGAAAATGATATTATCGTCGATGTTAAATTTAAGACTTTTGGTTGTGGCGCCGCAGTGGCTACCAGCTCCATGGTGACAGAGATGGTTAAGGGAAAAAGTATTACCGAGGCATTAACCATTACTAACAAAGCAGTAGCGCAAGCATTGGGAGGGCTGCCCGCAATTAAGATGCATTGTTCGGTTTTAGCGGAAGAGGCTTTGCGTTCAGCGTTAAAAGATTATTATAAAAAACAAGGTTTGCCAATTCCGTTTGAAGATAAAGGGCATATTCATGAAGGTGAGACTTGTTTATAGGGTGAGTTATGTTGACCCCGTTACAAATAAATAAGATGACTTATACTAATTCAAAATTTGTAACGGGGTTGACAAAAGCTCAAATACGGAGTAAAATTCTCTTAAGATTAAAAACACAGAAGGAGGAAGACCGAAACCGAAAAAGTAAGCTGATTACAGGCAAACTTTTAAGGAATACGGTTTTTAAAAAGGCTAAGATAGTGATGTTTTACATTGCTTTTGGCGGTGAAGTAAATACTGAAGAAATGATTAGGGAAGCTAAAAAAATAGGCAAGCTTATATGCGTGCCAGTTTGCAGAAAAGATAAAGAAACTATGCAGCCAGCCATATTAGAAGATCATGCTAAATTAAAAAAAGGCCCTTATGGTGTTTTAGAACCTGTTGCGCTTGCTCGGGTTAAACCAGAGGAGCTGGATCTTGTGATTGTTCCCGGCCTCGCTTTTGATAAAAAGGGTAATCGTTTGGGCCGCGGTAAAGGTTGCTATGATCGTTTCTTATGTACGCTTTCTGAGAAAACACCTTCCATAGGTTTGGCTTTTGATTTCCAAATCTTATCTTTAGTTCCTACCACTGTCGATGATGTAAGCGTCAAAAAAGTTATCTTTTCCTAGAACTCCTAAAAAACTTAAAAACTAGAATAAATAAGGTCAAAAGGGAGGAAAAGAAATGATTCTTAACATAGTCGTGCCCATATTTGTTGCCCTGGTTGCCGTATATTGCGGCTATTTCCTAAGAAAACATATTGCCGAGAAAAGAGTAAAAAGTGCCGAACTGCAAGCTGAGCATATCCTAGAGGCAGCTAAAAAAGATGTTTTGGATAAGCGCCGGGAAGCGGAGTTAGAAGCTAAAGATCTTTTGTTTCGTATGCGCCAGGATTTTGAGCGTGAAATTAAAGATCGCAAGTTAGAGATTGTTAATCTTGAAAAAAGATTAACTCAAAAAGATGAGAACATCGACCGCCGGATTGATCTGGTTGAGAGAAAAGAAAAAGAGATCGAGGTGCGTAATGATCATCTTAAGAAACAGGAGGAATCTTTAAAATTAAAAGAAAACCAATTGCAGGCTTTAATTGCTGAAGAAAAAGAACGCTTACAGAAAATCTCTTCTTTATCCGTGGAGGAAGCAAGACAAATTCTCCTGGGCCGCCTGAATGAAGAATTAAATAATGAAAAGGCGGTATTTATTAAGCGTCAAGAAGAAGAGGTGCGTAGTATCGCGGATAAGAAGGCCCGCGAAATTTTAAGTTTAGCTATACTTTGTCCGGATTTGATGCGGTGCGCCGAGAGATTGCCCGTTTGAGTTTAGAGAAGCTTATTTCTGATTGTAGAATTCATCCCGGACGGATTGAAGAGATTGTGGAAAAGACTAAAAAAGAAATGGATGAAAAAATTCGTGAGGAAGGAGAGCGAGCTGCTTTTGAGGCCGGGGTTAATGGTTTACACCCGGAGATAATCAAGCTTTTAGGCCGGCTTAAATATCGCACCAGCTATGGCCAGAATGCTTTGCAACATTCTAAAGAAGTTTCATTTCTATTGGGAATTATGGCTTCAGAGTTAGGCTTGGATTTTAAGCTTGGCCGAAGAATTGGGCTCTT
>JAPLMA010000089.1 GCA_026387255.1 Candidatus Omnitrophota bacterium
CTATACCGAGATTTTTCCGCCTTTTTTGGTTAATCGTGCTTCAATGCTGGGCACTGGGCAACTTCCTAAATTAGAAGAGGATATGTATAAATTAAAAGATGATGACCTTTTCCTTATTCCTACCGCTGAGGTGCCGGTAACGAATATGTTTCGTGATGAGATCTTGGAAGAGGATAAGCTTCCGATATATTATACTGCTTATACGGCCTGTTTTAGAAGAGAGGCGGGTTCTTATGGTAAAGATACTAAAGGTTTAATCCGCGTGCATGAATTTGATAAGGTGGAGATGGTTAAATTCGTAAAACCCGAAGATTCTTTTGATGAATTGGAGAAACTGGTAGTTAATGCCGAAGAGGTTTTACAGCTTTTAGAGTTGCCTTATCGGGTGGTGATGTTGGCTACGCAGGATTTAAGTTTTTCTGCCAGTAAATGTTATGATTTAGAAGCCTATACTGCCGCCACTGATAAATGGCTTGAGGTATCTAGTTGCAGCAATTTTGAAAGTTTTCAGGCTCGCCGGGCAAATATAAGATTTCGCCGTAAGGAAGGCAAAAAGATAGAATTTGTGCATACCTTAAACGGTTCCGGTATTGCTTTAGCCCGTAGCGTGGTAGCAATATTGGAAAATTACCAACAGGAGGATGGTTCAGTATTGATTCCTAAAGTACTGCAACCATATTTAAATGGCCAAGAAAGAATTTCCTGAGAAACAAGCATTAAAAGGTAAAGAAAAGCCCGCCCAGAATGATGTCGGTGGACTTTCCGGTGATTTTTCCAGCAAGATTTCCGGGTTATCCAGTAAAGTCTTCGGGATAATTAAATTTATCCTGGCGATCATCCTTTTACCGCTGGTTTATTCATCAGTTGTATCTTTTATTAATGAGTTTATCCTGATTGATAAGGGGCTGCAGCAGATCTTTTATAATGGTATAATTAGTTTTTTGGTAATCTACCTATTTATTTGGGAACCGGTGGTAATTTATAACAAAGGGCATAAATTATTGGAAATTATGTTTAGTTTCTTTAAACCGATGGTTAATGTCGCGCCTTTTCTTTTGCCGATATATACAATTTTGTTTTTTATGATTTATGGTTTATTGGCATTGGGCGTTAAGTCGGATTGGTTGATCGAATATACGCTTTTTTTGATTGGTTTTAGCAGTATCCTGCATCTGACTTTTTCCGCCAAAGCTATCCGTTCGAAAAAAGGAGATTTCTTAAAAGCAAATTATATTTTTGGGTTTTCGTTTATTTTTATTTTAAACCTGGCTTTGTTAGCTTTGGGTTTTAGTTTTATTTTTAAGGAGTTTTCATTTGTCAATTTCTGCAATGTCTCCTTTACTATATTCAGAAATATATTTCTTGCGGTTTTCAAACAGCTTTTTTTGTTTTAATTTGGTGGGGTGGCTGAGTGGTCGATAGCGGCGGTCTTGAAAACCGTTGTGGGCGTAAGTCCACCCAGAGTTCGAATCTCTGCCCCACCGATTATTGTGCCCCTCGTTACCTTGAGAATTGAGGTAACTCGGGGTCAATTTCGTGAGTTTATAGAGGGAAATTGAGGAGGCGTCGCATAGCTGGTTGAGTGCACCGGTTTCGAAAACCGGAATGGTCGTAAGGCCATCGGAGGTTCGAACCCTCCCGCCTCCGCCAATGACACCAATTCGCACCATTGGTGCTACAGGGTGGTACAGGGACTGTCCCCGCAGGGGACTGTCCCTGAGTTTTTAGTGCTACAGTCGTCCCTGAGTTTTGATATCGTTCATCAAGTAAGGCAAGGGTTTGAATTTTTGTATGGGCGACATAATAGGGTTTAAAATTTCGTTCATCCCCGCTGAATAGTTTGTAAAAATCACCTTCTTTAGTTAAAACCGGCTCTAAGTTTATAGGCGCAAGCAGTTCTTTAAGCGCCAGGGCAGAGGAGACGGTGTTCTTATTCAGCGTTTCACGCAAGTTCTCTAACCTATAGTTGATCCATTCTTTAGGCGGCGCCTTAAAGCTGTTTTCCTTCTGAAACTCCAAAGATTCTACCTCTTGTTTTAGTTCCTCATTTCTTTTTTCAGCGTCTGTCAAAGCCCCGGATACTGCCTTGGAAAGGTTACCCGCCTTAATAAAATTAAGATAGTTTTGTATTTCTTGCTGGATTTTTTCATATTGTGCCCTTTTCTTTTTAACTAATTCCGGTACTTCATTAAAACCTTCCGCGGCCAGCTTTTCAACGTTCTTATAGATATACTCTAGGTTATCAGCAGTCAATATTTTCTCTTTAAGTTCATTAATAATAATTTCTTCTACTCTTTTTCGGGGGATAAGGAGGGAGTTATTGCAGGTTTTTCGTTTCGAATTATAACATCCGTAATAACCGCCAGCCTTACCGCTAAGCAGGACAATTGCTCCGCCGCAAGAATTACATTTCATAAGGCCGGAGAATAGATGATTCGGGCTGGTATGTATGTAGCTTTTTTGTTGATAAAAAGCCTGTTTTTTCTTGCTCACCGGCCAAGTTCCTTTAACTTCTTGCCATCGTTTTTGCGCCTTTTCCCAAAGCTCTTTATCAATAATAATCAGGTCTTCTCGGTAAATAGGGATTATATCTTTTTCAGGACGGGCAAATTTCTTCCTTTTTCCGGTCATTGGATCCTTGACCACCTTGGATTTTCTCCAGTTCCACGTACCAATATATTTTTCATTTTTAAGAATTCTTGCTACCGTTGAGATATTCCAGCCGCCGCGCATATTTCTCTTAGTCGGTATTTTTTCTTCGTTTAATTGAGTGGCTATTTTATG
>JAPLMA010000077.1 GCA_026387255.1 Candidatus Omnitrophota bacterium
TGCATATTATGCGTGACTATTATTATAGTATATCTGTTCTTTAGTTCACGCATTAATTCTTCGACTCTTGCGGTTGCCTGCGGATCTAACGTAGAACAAGGCTCATCCATTAACAATACATCAGGCTTAACAGCAATAAGCCTAGCAATGCAAAGCCTCTGCTTTTGTTCTAATGATAACCTTAAGGCCGGTGTATTAAGCTTATCCTTTAATTCATCCCACAAAAGAACATCCCTTAGGCTTCTCTCAACAATTTCGTCTAATTTATCTCTAGTAATACCATCGGCATGAATCCTCTCTCCAAAAACGATATTTTCATAAATTGATAGCGGAAACGGATTGGGCCTCTGAAATACCATCCCTATTTTTTTACGTAAGACTACTAAATCTGTGCCGGAATCAATAATATTCTTGTCATCAATTAGAACTTCTCCATCCGTACGCACGCCTTCAATTAAATCATTCATACGGTTAAAAACTCTAAGCAAAGTGGATTTACCGCACCCCGAAGGACCGATGATAGCGGTAATTCTGTTTGCCTCTATGCTTGAGTTGACATTCTTTAAGGCTTGAAATGTCCCATACCAAAGATTTAGATTTTTAGTTATTATCTTAAGCCTCATCCAAACTTTCCTCTAATATAGCCATCCGTGCGTTTGTCTTGTGGCGCGGTAAAAATCTTATCCGTTTTATCCAGCTCAATAAGTTCACCATTTAAAAAGAAAGCTGTTCTATCACCAACCCTAGCCGCCTGCTTTACATTGTTAGTTACCAGAACTATTGTGTATTTTTGTTTTAGCTTAACCATGGCATCTTCCACTTTCGCAGTAGAGATTGGGTCTAGCCCTGAGCAAGGTTCATCGAATAAGATAACTTCAGGCTCAACAGCAAGAGTTCTGGCTATGCACAGACGTTGCTGTTGGCCCCCAGACAATTTAAAAGCCGATTCATTTAATCTATTTTTTACCTCTTCCCAGAGATAAGCTTCTTTTAATGATGCTTCTACTATTTTCCCCAATATTTTCTTGTTTTTCTCTCCATGCATCCTCACTCCATAAGCTACATTATCAAAAATAGATAACGGAAGCGGCAGCGGTAACGCAAATACCATGCCTACTTTCTTACGCAACAATTCCGTATCAATATCTTTGATATCTTCTTGTTCAAACTTTATTGCTCCGGTCATTTTAAAATTTTGATTAAGGTCATTTAAACGATTAAGCATTCTTAAAAAAGTTGTTTTACCGCTATTTGACGGACCAATTACGCTTAAAATTTCATTAGCCTGTATGCCCATACTTACCTGCTTTAAGGCGTGAATGGAACCAAACCAGATATTAAGGTCTCTTATTTCAAATTTCACCATTTTTTCTTCTTTCTAAACTTATAGCGAATAATGATTGCCACTAAATTCATAAAGATAACTAACGCTAACAAAACAAATGCGGTCCCATACCTTATTTTCTCATCAACATTCGGTACCTGTGTTGAAATAACATAAAGATGATATGGCAATGCCATTGCTTGATCAAAGATAGAATCAGGCAGCCGCGGCAGATAAAAAGCCGCAACGGTAAAAAGAATTGGAGCTGTTTCTCCGGCTGCCCTTCCCAATCCTAAAATGGTTCCGGTTAATATCCCCGGTATAGCATTAGGAAGCACAATCTGTCTTATGGTCTGCCATTTACTCGCGCCTAAAGATAAACTTACCTCACGGAAAGAATACGGAACGCTCTCTAATGCTTCGCGTGA
>JAPLMA010000010.1 GCA_026387255.1 Candidatus Omnitrophota bacterium
CAGCGCGATATGGTTTGGATTAGAATATCCAAGGATGCTGATAGTAAAGGTTTTCGCCTGGCGCATTTGGGAGTTATCTTGCATGCGATGTTGCATTCGGAGTACGGTGCGATTGTAGATAAGGTGCAGGTTAAGCTTTACACTAATTCGGTTGATGTCGCCAGGATTTCAGATCAAGCGCAACAAATATATAATCAACGCGATGAGCGTTTGGCCGGCATGACTGATGAAAGTGTGGATACATTTTATTCCTGCTTATTATGCCAATCTTTTGCTCCGAATCATGTATGCGTGGTTACTCCGGAGCGCTTAGGTTTATGCGGGGCATATTCCTGGCTGGATGCTAAGGCTTCTTTTGAGATTATTCCTACCGGTCCTAATCAACCTATCCTTAAAGGTAATCTTTTGGATGCTCGGCTTGGCCAATGGGATAATATAAATTCATTCGTGCAGCAGAAGTCTAACCAGACGATTAACGCGGTAAGTATGTATTCGTTGATGGACGGGCCGCAATCTTCTTGCGGATGTTTTGAATGTATTGTGGCCATTATTCCGGAAGCCAACGGGGTAATGCTAGTGCACCGCGATTATTCCGGTATCACTCCTTGCGGGATGAGTTTTACAACTTTAGCCGGATCGGTTGGCGGAGGAGTGCAGACTCCGGGGTTCTTGGGGATAGGCAAGTTATATATCTTAAGTAAAAAATTTATTTCGGCTGAAGGCGGATTGTCCAGAGTGGTTTGGATGCCTAAGGAGTTAAAAGAAATCTTGCAAGACAAGCTAAAGTCCAGGGCCCAAGAGATTGGCCAGGCGGATTTATTAGAAAGAATAGCTGATGAATCAGTGGCTACTAGTTCCGAAGAACTTTTAGTTTTCTTAAAACAGGTAGTTCATCCGGCATTAACCATGGATCCGATTATTTAAATTCTTCTTGACGTGTACATTTTAAAGTATATAATAATGAACAGATAAATGAATAACCGTCTCCCGCCTAAATTCATAACTATTTCAATTGCAACATTATCTGTCTTTTGTTTTGCTGGGCTGTTTTTTGCTCAGGAGGTAAAAGCTGCACCGGCGAGCAAAGAAAATGCAGATGGTTTGCCTGAGTTGGCTCGAAAATATCGAGAAGAGGGTTTTAAATTGCAAAGTTTAGGCAATTTACCTGCGGCAATGAGTTTTTACCAAAAAGCCATTGCGGTTGATCCCGGTTATGCCATGGTTTATAATGATCTAGGGGTTATTTATGAAGCGATGGGGTCATTTGATTTGGCAGAGGAAAATTATCTAAAATCAATTAAAATTGATCCTCTTTATTCTAGTGTTTATACAAATCTGGCGCTTTTTTATGAAGGGCAGCGTAATTTTAAAAAAGCAGCATTTTATTGGAATAAACGTGTAGAGGTAGGTACTCCGGATGATCCCTGGACACAGAAAGCAATCAATCGACTTCGCGACATCCGCATGTCTTTATCAGACCGGCCATTCTCTGATCAGCGAGAAGAAGAGGTCTTGGGGTTAATGAAGGATATCTCAGAAAATAAAACTGAGTTTAACAAGGACGATAAAAGTCTCGCCCAAATGCACTTTAATAAAGCCAAACATAATTTTGAGGGAGGGGATATGTCTACGGCATTCAAAGAAGCATTGGATGCCCAGTATTTAGACCAGAATAATCCGGAGATTGAAGCGTTTATTGAAAAGGCAGAGCGCAGAGCTCTGACGCGATAGAAGCGTACCGCAAAAATATCTTTCCTTATAAAAGAATTCCTTGAATATTTAATTAATGTCTGAAAAAAGTTTTTTCTTAATTGATGCAACTGCGTTTTGTTATCGGGCATTTTATGCTTTAAGGGACTTAAGCACATCCGCCGGCCAAGCGACAAACGCAGTTTATGGATTTATAAATATTCTCAATAAAGTATTAAAAGAGCAGAAGCCGGATTATTTGGTTTGTTGTTTTGATTTATCGCGGGATACTTTTCGTCTGAAAAAATTTGCGCAATATAAGATGCATAGGCCGGCCATGCCGGATAACTTAATTAGCCAGATTCCTTTAATTAAAGAGGTGGTTGGTGCATATGGAGTTCCTATTTTTGAAAAAGCAGGTTTTGAAGCTGATGATCTAATTGCGCAATTGGCCAGAAAAGCCGTTTTGCGATCATTGGCAGTGACTATTGTCAGTAGTGATAAAGATATCCTGCAATTAGTGGGTAAACGTATTTCGGTATTTAGCCCAAATAAAGATGGTGGAGTGTTTTATGATTTGGCTAAAGTTAAGGAGCGTTTCGGGGTTGCTCCGGAGCGATTGGTAGATATTATCGCGCTAGTGGGTGATGTTGCGGATAATATCCCAGGGGTTCCGGGGATTGGAGATAAGACCGCTCAAAAGCTGATCAAAGAATTTGGTTCCGTAGATAAGTTGTTTGAAAATATTTCAAAAGTAAAGCCTGAAAAAATTAAAGAAATGATCCTTGAGCATCGACAACGTATTAAATTAAATAAGCAGCTGATCAGCTTGGATCAGGAGCTAGATTTAGATTTGGATTTAGAAAAGGCTAAAACCGGACAGCCGGATTACGCCCGGCTAGCGAGTATTTTTAAGAAGTTAGAGTTTAAAAAACTGTTGGCAGATCTTCCGGCGGGAGTAGATAAAACCGTGCCGACTAATTTGTGTAGTTGTAATCCGGTGGAGTTAACCGCGCTGCTTAAACGTTGCGATGAAATTGCTATTTACGGATCAAGCGTCGAGGATTTATTTTTCGCGATAGGGGATAAATTTTTTAGTGGCAAGCTTGCTCAGGACCAGTTGCGCTTGGCAATTTCTGATTTTCGAATAAAGAAGATAGGGCATGATCTTAAAAAACTAAAAGTTGCTCTTTTTAGAGAAGGCTTGATTTTAAACGGTTTGGATTTTGATGTTATGATCGCCGCCTATCTGTTAAATCCATCGCGAACAAGTTACGCACTGGAAGATTTGGCGTTGGAAAATTTAGGTGAATTTATCCGCCAGGGGACTTTGGAAGCAAAAGAGGCATTGGTTTTGGTGACTAGATTAAAACCGCCTCTTTTGAAGGCTTTAGAAGAGAAAGATTTGTCAAAGCTGTTTTTTGATCTTGAAATGCCCTTAGTGAGTATTTTGGCACAGATGGAGCAAGACGGGATAAAGTTGGATTTAGCATTGCTTAAAAATCTTTCGCATGATATCCAGCAGCGGTTAATTAAATTAATCTCGGATATTTATGAGGCCAGTGGGACGCAATTTAACATCAACTCGCCAAAACAGTTGGGGCAAGTTTTGTTTGTTAAGCTGGGACTCCCGGTAATTAAAAAAACTAAAACCGGTCCGTCTACAGATGAAGAGGTGTTAAAACGCTTGAGTGATAAACACGTCTTAGCTGTTCTTTTGCTGGAGTATCGGCAGTTGACTAAATTAAAAAACACTTATGTTGATGCTCTGCCTAAACTAGTAGATTCTTCCGATGGCCGGGTGCACACCTCTTTTAATCAGACTGGTACTGAAACAGGCCGCTTAAGTTCTAGTAATCCCAACTTGCAGAATATTCCGATTAAGACGGATATCGGCGCAAAGATCAGGCAGGCGATTATTACATCTAGCGAAAAGAATTGTTTGCTCTCCTGTGATTATTCGCAAATAGAGTTAAGGGTTTTGGCACATCTGTGTGGTGACCATACCTTGATTGAGGCATTTAGCCGCAATCAGGATGTACACCGCCTGACCGCTGCTTTAATTTATAATCTTCCTGAATCAAAAGTTAAGCCTCAGATGCGCGAGGTAGCGAAAAGAGTAAATTTTGGTATTATTTATGGCCAGAGCGCATATGGTTTGAGCAAGGATTTGGATATTCCGATAAACCAGGCTCAAGATTTTATCGATGCTTATTTTTTACGTTACCCTAAAGTAAAAGAATATATTGACGCGCAGATTAAAAAGGCACAAAGTGAAGGATTTGTTACTACGTTTTTAGGGAGAAGAAGATATATCCCTCAAATTAATAATAAAAATATGGGGATTCGGCAATTTGCTCAGCGACAAGCTGTAAATACCCCGATTCAGGGAACCGCCAGTGATTTGATTAAGCTGGCCATGATTAAGATCAGCGCGCAAATTAAAGACCGGGCTTTAAAAGCCAAGATGATTTTACAGATTCATGATGAGTTGGTTTTTGATCTGCCGATTTCTGAATTAAATATACTTGCCCGGTTGGTTAAAGACCAAATGGAACAGGTGATGAAATTAGAGGTGCCGATAAAAGTAGATATGAAAAAAGGTAAAAATTGGCTGGAGATGTCTTCATTTTCGTTAAGCGAGGCGGTGATTTGATGAAGATAGCGATGGTGGCTTCAGAGATGGTACCTTTTGCTAAGACCGGAGGGCTGGCGGATGTGACGGGAGCTTTACCGTTGGCTTTAGAGTATTGTGGACATGAAGTAATCCTGATTATGCCTGGTTATAAATGCATTATGGATGCGAAGTTAAAAATTAGCCGGGTTTCTAAGGATATCACGACCGCGGTTATTGGGAAAAATATTAAAGTTTTCTTTATTGAAAATAAAAATTATTTTAATCGTGATGGACTGTATGGAGATAAAAATGGAGATTACCCGGATAATTTAGAGCGGTTTGCTTTTTTCTGCCGCCGGGGGCTAGATTTATTAAAAGAGATAAATTTTTCCGCGGATATCTTACATTTACATGATTGGCAGGCGAGTTTAACTGCGGCGTATTTGAAGAACCTGTATTCAGATTCCAGCTTTTTTTCCCGGATTAAGTGCGTGCTTACTCTTCATAATATCGGCTATCAGGGAGTTTTTGCTAAGGAGGAGTTCCCTAAGTTAGGTTTTAACTGGAGGCTTTTTGATATTGATGGTTTTGAATTTTACAATAAGGTGAATCTGCTAAAAGGTGGAATAATTTTTGCGGATTTTATCAACACGGTTAGCCCTACTTATGCCCAAGAGATTCAAACAGCAGAGTTGGGATTTGGTTTAGAAGGTCTTTTGCGGGGGCGTAAAAATGTTTTAAGCGGAATTTTAAATGGGGTAGATTATTCGGTTTGGGATCCGTTTACGGATAGATTTATCATGCAGAATTTTTCTCTAGCTAATCTAGAAGATAAAGCTTTAAATAAAGAGGATTTACAAAAAACATGTAACTTGCCGCAAGATAAAAATATACCGGTTTTAGGAATGGTTTCCCGTCTGGTTGGGCAGAAGGGTTTGGATATTTTTGCTGGCGGCTTAAATGAACTTTGTAAGCTAAATGTGCAGCTAGTTATTTTGGGCTCCGGAGACCTAAAATATCAGGATATTCTTAGAGCTGCTGCCGAGAAATATCCAAAAGTTATATCATTAAATTTAAAGTTTGATGATCCCCTGGCGCATAAGATTTATGCTGGCAGCGATATTTTTTTGATGCCCTCTCAATATGAGCCTTGCGGATTGGGGCAATTAATTAGTTTACATTACGGGACAATTCCGTTAGTTTTTAAAACCGGCGGTTTGGCGGATACCATAAACAAGAATAATGGGTTTGTTTTTAGCCGATATACAGAAGAAGAATTATTGAAATTAATTAATCAAGCTATATTGGTATTTAAAAATAAAAAGAAATGGTTAGCTTTAATTAATAGTGCCATGAAATGTAATTTTTCCTGGAAGGTCTCAGCGGATAAATATCTTGCGCTATATGCCAAAGCCAAAAAATAAATTTGTTTTAGGGATTACCGGTAATATCGCCTGTGGTAAAAGCACCGTCGCCGGTATGTTTAAGACCAAAGATTGCCTATTGATTGATGCGGATTACTTGGGGCATAACCTTATGGCTATCGGCAGTGAGGTTAGCAGGAAAATTATCAAATCGTTCGGCCCCGGAATACTTAATGCGGATAATTTAATTGACCGCGCAAAGTTATCAGAAATAGTTTTTACCAATTGGAAAGCCTTAGCTAAACTTAACGCGATTGTACATCCAGAGCTAATCCGGCAGATCAAGCGGCGTATCTGCAATTCAAAGAAGAGAATTATAATTCTGGACGCAGCTTTAATTATTGAAGCCGGATTAACCGGGTTGGTGGATAAGCTGGTTGTAGTAACGGCGAAAAGGCAGCAGCAAATTCTACGTAGCCAGAAGAGCTTAGGGTTGAGGAAAAATCAGGTAATTTTGAGAATAAAATCTCAGATTTCGCAAAGGGCAAAGTCGCGTTTTGCGGATTTTATCATAGATAATAGCGCTCAGGTAAGTAAAACCCAGGAACAAGTTTCTAAAATACGGAGGCAGTTGTGGAAAAGTTAGATATTAAAATTCTTAAAGACACCAAGATTAGCGAGCTGAATAAACTGGCTAAAGAATTGAATGCCAGCGGCACCAGCGGTTTAAAAAAACAGGATTTGATTTTTAAAATACTTCAGGCCCAAGCAGAGAAGGAAGGGTTGATGTTTGGGGAGGGGGTACTGGAGATTCTTTCTGAAGGATTTGGTTTCCTGCGCAGCCCGAATTATAATTATCTTCCTTGCCCGGATGATATTTATATCTCTCCGTCGCAGATTAGGAAATTTGAATTACGTACGGGGGATACGGTTAGCGGTCAGATTCGCCCGCCCAAGGAAGGTGAAAAATATTTTGCTTTACTTAAAGTGGAGGCGGTAAATTTTGAGAATCCCGAGGAGGTAAAAGAAAAGGTGCTTTTTGACAATCTTACTCCGGTT
>JAPLMA010000038.1 GCA_026387255.1 Candidatus Omnitrophota bacterium
CGTTCACCAACCATCAGGTTATATGTTTTCTTAAGATACTCAATGACCGCTTCATTCATTTCATCTCCAGCGATACGAATAGACTTGGAAAAAACTGTCCCGCAGAGTGAAATTACGGCAATCTCCGTAGTACCGCCTCCGATATCAATAATCATATTGCCGATCGGTTCTTGAATGGGTAGGCCTACACCAATCGCTGCCGCGATGGGCTCCTCAATCAAAAATACTTCTCTTGCTCCGGCACGCTCCGCAGAATCTTTTACTGCCCGTTTTTCTACCTCCGTAATGCCGGAAGGAATAGCAATAACAATTCTCGGTCTAACTAAAACCTTACGATGATGCACCTTCTTGATAAAATAACGCAGCATCGCCTCAGTAATCTCAAAATCAGAGATAACTCCATCTTTCATCGGCCTGATAGCAATGATATTTCCAGGAGTACGCCCGAGCATACGCTTGGCTTCTTCTCCTACCGCTAAAACATGCGAAGTACCTCTTTCAATAGCAACCACAGAAGGTTCACAAAGCACCACCCCTTCACCCTTAACAAAAACTAAGGTTGTCGCGGTACCTAAATCAATTCCCATATCATTGGAGAAAAGACCTAAGACATAATTAACCGCTTTCTTTAGTTGCTGACTTAATTTTACCATATTTTTCTCCTGAAATTATGTAATATAAGATTTTAACAAAGATTAAACCCTTTGTCAAATATAATATTTACAAAATAATACAAAATTATGTAGGTAACAGGCATGCCTGTTACCTACAGGGGGAATATATCTATTGCTACCTTCTTTTCAAACTCTTCAACGTCTTTAAAAACCCGGGGAAAGACTTACTTACACAACTAATATCATCAAGACTGGACTCACCATCTGCGGCTAAAGCCGCCACCACCATACTCATGGCAGTACGATGATCTCCAAAGCTCCTAAGTTCAGACCCACAAAGTCTGCCTTGCCCTTTGATAACAATATTTTCTTGCCCGCCAACCTTAATCACCCGGATAGCTGCCCCCATCTTCCTTAAATTAACGACCATGGAGTTAATCCGATCAGTCTCTTTAACCCTGAGCTCGCCGATCCCTTTGATGGTGGTACAACCTTGAGCAAAACAGGCAGCGACCATCAAAATAGGCAGCTCATCAATTAAAGAAGGTATTTCACTAGGGAGAACTACGGTGCCTTTAAGTTTACTACTGTTTATAGTAAGGTCACCTCGAGGCTCAAAATTTACTGATTTATCAGCCTTAAAAACCACAACTTTTATTTTAGCTCGCATCCTTTTAAGCACATTAATTATTCCGCACCGGCCAGGATTAAGGCCAGAGTGCTCAATGATAATCTTAGCCTTAGGAATTATCGACGCTAAGACGATAAAAAAAGCAGCTGAGGAAATATCCCCGGGAATATAAATTTTACCTGGGCTAACTAAGTCTTGATTCGGATTCAGAGTTATGCTGTTATTATTCAGGACAATATTTGCGCCAAAGAGCTTCAGCATCCGCTCAGTATGATCGCGGGTACTGAAGCGCTGGAAAACTTGAGTTTTACCTTTGGCAAATAACCCCGCTAAAAGAATCGCAGATTTAACCTGCGCCGAAGCTATCTTTGCGTGATAAACAATACCTTTAAGATTACCTCCACTTATAACTATCGGCGCATATTCTTCATTACCCTTAATGCTAGCAGTAATTCGCGCTCCCATCAAACGTAAAGGCACGTTCACCCTAGACATTGGCCGAAGAGAAAGATATTTACCCGCCACAACCTTAGTTTTAAAATTCATTCCGGCTAAAACACCTAAAAGCAAACGCAAAGTAGTTCCGGAATTATTCACAAAAATCGGCTGCGGGGGAATTTTTAATCCCTGTCTGCCGCAGCCCTTAACAAAAACTACCTTACCCTTATGCCGTATTTTTACTCCCAAAGCGCTCAAAGCATTTAAAGTAGCCAAAGCATCATCATGAATGGGAAAATTATTCAGCATGGTTTTGCCGCTGCTTAGAGCGCTTAAAATTAACGCGCGATGAGCAATAGACTTATCCCCGCCAAGTTTAATGCGACCGTTTGGTATAAATTTATGTTTAATTAAGAAAAGCTTACTCGGGTGAGAAAACTTTGTTTCTAAGCGATGGATAGATTTCCTAATGCAGCTCACTTTATTTTTTGTGTTACCAAATCATTTTCTTTGATTAAATCTTTTAGATCAACAGCAAAACCCGCAGCAGACATAGCTTCATGCACCTTTTCTACTTTTAAATCTCCAATCAGCTTACCAGCACGAGATATTACAAATTCATCGCCGACGCTTACTTTATCTTTGCTGCCCAAATTAATTACCGCAAAATTATACTCCTTATTCACTACTATAATCTTTCCTTCTAATGACTTAATTGCCGAAGATTCTATTTTTTTCTCTGACTTAACTGGCTCATTATTAGTTGCTTTTGCTGGCCATTTTGTTGACTGATTAACAGAAGTCTTGTCAGTATTAACCACCACTTTGCCTAACTCAACATCATTTACTCCGGACTCAAGGTTCTTAATTTTATCCACGAGATCCATTTTCTCCTTGGCCATAATCTTCATCTGATCTTTTATCAACTTGCCATCAGCTTCAGACTGATTAAGTCTTTTCTCCAAATCCTGACGCAATACCTTTTGCTGTTCTAAATCTGCGCTAATCTGGTTCAATTTATTCGAAGCTTCCAAACGCACTGTTTTCTCTTGAGTTAACTCATTAATTAATATCTCTACTTTAGCCTTAGCCTCCTGTAATTTAAGCTGGAACTCCGTAACAAGCTTCTTAGTCTCGCTAAGTTTGTCTTCAGTAATACGCTGACGGGTATTTAATTCATCAATCTGAATTTGCAGTTGTATATTTTTTTCATGTTCTTGCTGATAAAAATAAGATACTCCCCCAAAATGACCCTCAAGCCCCCGCAAGGGGTACATTATTTTACCTGGACATCTTAGAAACTTCGAGCAAATTTATAATGTTTCTTAACCCTTAATATAACATTAGTTAGGTAAAAATCAAGAGAAATTCTTTTTAATAAACTCCTGAAATTCTAAAGGAATCTTACTGGTGAAATGCATAAGCTTACTTGTGGAAGGATGGATAAAGCCAATCTCTTGAGCATGTAAAGCTAGCCGAGAAAAATTATCTTTCTTCCCATACTTAAGATCACCAAGTATCGCATGCCCTAAGTAAGCTAAATGTACCCGGAGTTGATGCGTCCTACCGGTAAAAGGCCTCAATTCCAAAAGGCTAAAATCCTTGGAGCGCTTTAATGTTTTATAAGCAGTCTTGGCATATTTGGTGTTTTGCGTAAATGAAACAGCCATGTTTTTTCGCTTTAGAGGGTGCCGGCCAATCGGAGCCTCAATCACATCCTCGTCGAATTCCATCCGGCCACTAACGATAGCAATGTATTTACGCTGGATACTATGCTGGGCAAACTGCTTAACTAATTTTAAATGGCTGGCATTATTTTTTGCAATCACTAAAAGCCCACTCGTTTCTTTGTCTAAGCGATGCACAATTCCGGGCCGATTTTTATTTATATCGGAAAGTTCCGTAGAGCGTCCTAACAAAGCATTAACTAAGGTGTGCTGACGATTTCCCGGAGCCGGGTGCACCACTAAACCCGGCTGCTTATTAATCAGCAGTATGTCCTGGTCTTCATAAACAATATTCAGAGGTATCTCTTCCGGTAAAAATTCTGTTTTTTCTTTCTCCTGGAGAAAAATCTGCAACGCATCAAACGCATTTAACTTATGATGCGGTTTATTAACCATCCGTGAATTTAAAAAAACTACTCCAGCGTGGATAAGTTTTTGGATATTTGTACGCGAGAGGCCTAAATTATTACGCAGGGCATAATCCACTAAGTATAAATCCAAACGCATTTTAGCCTCTTGCGCTTTAACTTCTAATAATAATTCTTCCATTATGCTTAATCCTGTAAAATCAACGTGAGCCAAGCGCACGAAAGTATTTCCAGACTATCGATTATTTTTTAATTATACCAGATCCTAGGTAGCATTTCTCTTAAAACACAACTCCCAAGTTAAAAATAGCGCAGCGATGGTAATTACCGAATCCGCGAGATTAAAAACCGGCCAGATGCGTAGATCCAGAAAATCAACCACAAAACCAAAACGCAAACGGTCAATAAGATTGCCTACGCAGCCGCCTAAGATCAAACTTAAAGATAATTTTAAAATAATGGAATTTGTTTTATTTTTTAAATTGAAGAGGATGAGTCCAATCGCCAAAAACGAAACCAACACGAATAAAAACAATTGATTTTGAAAAAGCCCAAAGGCTGCCCCACGATTATGCACTAAAGTTAAATTTAAAAAATTTTTTATTAACGGAACCGGGGTATTTAACTGCAGAAATTTTAAGGCGAGAAATTTGGTGATTTGATCCAATAAAATAACACTTGTGACGATGATAAAAATCATCTAATAAATTAAAACTTTTATTTCTTTTCCCTTTTTTGCTGGCATTTGATACACAACCGGGCAGAAGGAACTGCTCTTAATCTAATTTTAGTGATTGCAGACTTACAATCATCGCAAATACCAAAAGTACCTTCTTCGATTCTCTTAAGCGCATCATCCAGCTCATAAATGGATTTTCTCTCACCGGAAGCTAAACCTAAAGAGAACTCGCGATCATAATTATCGGTAGCAACATCCGCCATATGATAAGTATAACCGGAGATGTCCCCCGAGGCCTCTTTTTGAGATTTCCTTAAAGTATCATCGGATATATGCTTAAGATCACTAAGTATCTCTTCTTTCTTCTTTAGCACAATCTTCTTAAAATCCTTTAAATCGCTTTTAGTATATTTTTTCTTCACTTTACTTTCCCCCTATCGCCTGGCAACAATTATCACAAATCAAAGGATGCGCCGGGTTCTTTCCCACCGCTAATGAATAATTCCAGCAACGCAGGCATTTAACACCTTCAGCTTTAGCCACTTCTATCTTTATTTCTTCGCTAAGCTTATCCTCTTTTATTACCTCTACCTGCGAAACCTTAAAAATCTCAGCAAGCTCAGTATTGAAGCTTTGTAAGAATGTATAACGTTCTTGGCTTTTTGTCAATAGTTTTATTCTGGCATCAAAAGAACTGCCGATTTGGCCTCCTGAGCGCAATTCTTCCAGGGCTTTTGCAACCTGTGGAACTAATGCTACTAATTCACTTAATTCCTGATCCACAGTCTTTAATTCTTTAGATTCAAGATCATCCTGCCTAAAAATAGGGTTAGCTTTCGGAAAATCTAAAAGGTGCACACTTACGATTGAGCCTGCCTCTTTTGTCTTAGGAATATTTTGCCAAATCTCTTCCGCGGTAAAAACTAAAATCGGAGCCATTAATCTTACCAGACAATTTAATACTTCATAAATCGCAGTTTGCGCTGCGCGCCTTTGAACAGAATCAGAACGGTATGTATAAAGCCGGCCCTTGACCATATCCAAATAATACATAGAAAGCTCCAGATTACAAAAATCGTAAATTCCTTTATAGGCACGATTAAATTCAAATAAAGGTTTTTGCTCTGTACCGTAAGCAGCTTCCACATGCCCCCTAACAAACTCCATTTCATAAAGAATCCACTGATCAATCTTACGCAACTTATCATAAGGCACTTTATCTGTATCCGGATTAAAATCATAAAGATTGCTTAAGATAAATTTTGCGGTGTTACGGATTTTGCGGTAAGCCTCTGAAAGCCGGCTCAGAATTTCTTTAGAGATGCGGATATCCTCATTATAATCGCTTGAAGCTACCCACATCCTTAAGATATCCGCCCCATAGTCTTTAATAATTTCAGCCGGAGAAATAACATTACCTTGGGACTTAGACATTTTCTTACCTTCACCATCAACCTGCGCCGGAACTCCTCCTAACTCTTTTCTTTTTTTCAATACCGCTTGAGCGCTTACTCCGGAATCAAACCAAACATCCAAAATATCCGCCCCTTTAGAAAAAGATTTTCCTTTTCCACATACAGGACATACCAAGCCTGGCGGAATAAAATCATTTATACCGCGACTAAACCAACAGTCAGAACCTTCTGCCACTACAAACTGCGCAAATTTTTCAATCACTTGCGTATCAAAAAACTCTTCTTTACACTCCTGGCAAACCAAAGCCGGAATCGGCACGCCCCAGTATCTCTGACGAGAAAGGCACCAATCCGGACGCAATTGGACCATTGATGAAATCCTCTCTCTGCCAGCCTCAGGGATCCAGCGTACTTCTTCTTTTATCGCTCTGAGCACATGCTGACGTAAACCTTTATGGTCAATAATCAAAAACCATTGTTTGGTTGCCCGAAAAATTATCGGATGTTTACAGCGCCAACAATGTGGATAAGAATGGGTAATCTGCTGTTCTAAAAGCAAAGCTCCAATTGATTGTAGTTTTTCTATAATTGCTTTATTGGCATCAAGAACATTCTGCCCGGCAAACTCCCCAGCGGTAGAATCAAACTTACCTCTAGAATCAACCGGCATCACAATATCCAAACCGTATTTTAATCCGGTTTGATAATCGTCAGCGCCATGTCCGGGAGCAGTATGCACTAAACCTGTGCCTTCTTCCGAAGAAACATAATCCGCCAAAACTACTTTACCCAAACGTAATCCGAATGGATGTTCATAAACGATTCCCTCCAACTCTCTCCCCTTGAATTCTTTTATAAGATTACATTCAATACCCATATTTTTTAAAATAGAAAGGCGCACGTTCGCAATGATCAAATTACCCCTATTTGTCTTTACATAAGAATAGCTAAACTCCGGATGCACTGCTACGGCAACGTTGGCGATCAATGTCCAAGGCGTGGTAGTCCAAATCACAAAATAGCTATCTTTAGGAAAACCTTCTCTTTTTATTTTAAATTTCACGAATACCGACGGAGAAATGTGGTCTTCATATTCAACTTCCGCTTCAGCCAAAGCGGTTTCACATTTAAAACACCAATTGACAGGTTTAAGCCCGCGCTGAATAAAACCCTGGTTATTTAAATCGTTAAAAGACCTAATAATCGCCTCTTCATATCCATGGCTTAAGGTCAAATAAGGATTGTCCCAATCCCCAAACACCCCTAAACGTTTAAACTGCTCCCTTTGATTAGCCACATGTTTCATCGCGTAATCATGGGCTTTCTTCCTAAATTCAAGCTGAGAAATCTGATGTTTGGCTATTTTCAACTCTTTGAACAATTGATGCTCGATTGGTAAACCATGGCAGTCCCAACCAGGGATATAAGGGCAGTCATATCCCTGCATGGTTTTATATTTTACAACTATATCTTTTAATGTTTTATTCAAAGCATGGCCGATGTGAATATCTCCGTTGGCGTAAGGCGGACCGTCATGAAGGATATATCTTCCTTGATCTGCCGGTTTTTTGCGGATCAGGCCGTAAAGATCCTGTTTATACCAATCCTCCAGCATCAACGGTTCCCGCTTAGGCAGATCCGCTTTCATCGGAAAATCCGTTTTTGGTAAATTCAAGGTATGTTTATATTCGGAATTATTTGACATACTTACCTATAATTATGTTTAAATCTTTTTTGGTTTTTACCGAAATAAGTTTTCTGTCAGTCATAATCGCATTTTTCAGCGCATGTTGACAACCACAATTTCTCTTCGCGGGGAGATTTTTTATCAAACCGTGCAGAATCTTCTTGGCGTTATTAATATTTTTATGCAGATTATTAATCACCATCTCAACGGTTATTTTTTCAAAATCAGGATGCCAACAATCATAATCAGTAATACAGGCAAGCGTAGCATAACAAATTTCTGCCTCACGGCAAAGCCTGGCTTCGGCCATATTGGTCATCCCGATTACATCCATACCCCAGCTGCGATAAAGATTAGATTCAGCCAAAGTTGAAAATTGCGGACCCTCCATATTTATATAGGTACCGCCCTTGTGCATCTTGATACGTAGATCTTTACTGGCCGTATATCCTGCGTCAAAAAGAACATCACTGAGCTGCGGGCATACCGGATGCGAAAAAGAGATATGCGCAACAATTCCTTTATCAAAAAAAGTTATTTTTCTTGCCTGATTTGTACGGTCAACATACTGATCTACTACCACAAAATCAAGCGGATGCATCTCTTCTTTTAAACTACCACAGGCAGTTACTGAAACAATCCGCTCAACTCCCATTTTCTTCATCGCAAAAATATTAGCACGATAATTTATTTCACTGGGAGATATACGGTGCCCTATTCCATGTCGCGGTAAAAATACTATTTCTTTTCCGTACAATTCCCCGATCAATAATTTTTCAGAAGGCTTACCAAAAGGAGTATCTAATACTACGTCTTTTTTATGCGTCAACCCCTCAAGATCATATAGCCCGCTTCCGCCAATAATTCCGATACGTGACATAATTAATTCCTTTCTCCTGCGCTGATATTCGCTTTTACTTCTTTGATAATTCTTTAGAACGCAAAACTGCAGCTTTGGCTGCTTCGATTAGTGAACTTGTATTATGCAAAACTTCTAAGCCAGCCTGCGTAGTCCCACCCTTAGAAGCAATTTTCTCTTTTAAAGCTTCCGGGGTTATACCCGATGCTTGCACTATAGCTAAGGTGCCCGCAGTAGTTAATCCGGCAAATAATCTGGCCTCTTTCTTACTAAAACCTAAATTTTCAGCCGCCAAAGATAATTCCGGAATAAAATGTTCCCGACTATAATTCTCCCACTCAGCCTTTGGCTTATCTTTAATCAAAGCGCACCAAAAACCAGGCCCGCTGCCGGCAATCGCCGTGGCCGCATCCATCATCTCTTCGGGGAAAATAAAAATCGTTCCTAAATATTTAAAAAGCCTCACGACAAACCTTAGATCTCCAGCAGTAGCAAACGCACCCTTACAGATAGAAGTAGTGCTGCGGCCTACTTTAACTGCCAAATTCGGCATTACCCTGATCACCCTCACCTGCCCTAAAAACTTTTGAATATACTCAGTAGTAATCCCTGCAGCAATTGAAATAACTAATTGATCCTGCAGGTTACCCTTAATTTCCGTCATCACCGGTTCAAAATCCTGCGGCTTAACGGCTAAAATTATTGCCTGACTCTGTTTAAGCAACTGTGCAATATCGCTGGCTACCGTTACGCCACCTAGATCTTTGGTCTTGGCCGTATCTTTTTCAAATACACAAACCGCATATTTATACTTGATCCGTTCGCCAATTGCCTGGCCCATATTGCCGAATCCAATAATTCCGATTTTTTTTCTTAAAAAATTAAACATTATTTTCAAATATTGCCCGGCCTACCCTAATTATATCCGCACCCTCTTCTATGGCCACTTCAAAATCACTAGACATACCCATCGAAAGCAGCCAACCAGAATTTAATTTATCACGCAATTGCCGTAGTTTAGAAAAATATGGCCGGGTTTCATCGGCATTATCTACCAGCGGAGCAATGGTCATTAATCCTTTAATTTTTACATTCTGGAATTCTGTAATTTCCTCGTAAACCTCAGCCAACATTTCTGGTTTAAATCCAAACTTTCTTAGCTCCGGAGAAGTTTTAACCTCCAAAAGAATATCCTGAATTTTATTCATTTTAAAAGCTTGCTGGTTAATATGGCGCGCTAAACTAACACTATCAACTGAGTGAATCAAATCAAATATTTCTAAAGCATCTCTTACTTTATTGGACTGCAAATGGCCAACCATATGCCACTTTATATCAGGAATTTGTTTATATTTTTCCAGTGCTTCCTGTACTCTATTTTCGCCAATATGCTTTAAACCCAAGCCCACTGCTTCTTGAATCTGGGAAACTGGCCTACCTTTAGTTACGCAAATAATGGTAATTTTATGAGGATTAACCTTTACTCTTGCGCAAACACTAGCAATCCGCCCTCTGATTCTCTCTATATTCTCTTTAATCATCGTTTAGATAATATATTATACACAATAAAACAATAGGTCACAGGCATGCCTGTGACCTACATTAAAAATATTCCTGATAAACTTCCCTAAAACGATTAATTGTTTTAATGAACAGATTCTTGGCAGGTTTAACTAAAGCTAAATTTCCCACAGTATTATTCTCCAGGTCCTCGCAAATCATCCCCAGGCAGGTCAGATAAGTCAAATACTTTTGTCCAGATAAATCGCTATTCTCTTTAACTAAAGAAGCAATCTGTGGATGATTAATCCGTCCGATCGACACCGGCATCCCGATCACGCTCTCCATCATCTCAATAAATCCGTCGGTCAATAAAGTCTTGCCGACCATCACAAAGTGGTCAATTTCATGGAGCGCTATTTTTGGCTCAACCGCCGCCTTAATCTGCGTACAAATTAAGCGGCTGGCATTAGTAGCCATGGCCGCTACATCGCGCTGTTTTATCGGTTTATAAAATTCATTTTTCTTAACTAAAATTTCCTTATCTTCCTGAATATTATTAACCTCGCCGATGATCCCATAAGAACGTTTAATATCCTCAGCCAACTCAAAATTAATTTTTAAACCATCCGAGAGTTGCTGCGTCATGCTATTGCCGCCACAAGGCAGAATTTGAATACTCTGCAGAAGTCCATCTTTAAAAATCAACAGTTCCGTCACATCGCTGCCACAATCGCAGAATACGCTTAGGCCACGCTTTTCTTGTATGCCAAATACCGCTTTACTAGTGGCTAGTGCCGAAAAAGAAAGGCTCCGGATCTCATATCCGGCCTGGCTAATCACTCGGCTTAAACTTTGCAAAGATGCCAGCCTGGCGCAAACTAAATATAAGTCTACTTCCAATCTGTGGCTATATAAACCAAGAGGATTAATTACGTTACTTTTAGAATCAATGGAATAACTCGATGGAATTACATAAATTATTTCATCATCTAAGCTAGAGCCAAGAATACGCGCCTGCTCATTGGCCAAGGCAATATCCGTGGAAGTAATCACTTTATTACCACGTTCGGCCAGAGGAATAATTGCGTGGCTATGTTTAGTTGAGATGTCCTTGCCTGAAAAATTAGTATGGATAAATTTTATTTTTAATCCAGATTTAATTTTTAGGCTCTTGAGGACTTTAGTCAGGCAGATGACCAGCTCAGTAGCATCTACAATCACCCCTTCTTTAACCCCGCGAGACGGTAAACAATCAAAGTAAATATTACTTATTTTATTCTTTCTGATCACCGCCAGTGCCACAGATATTTTATTTGAACCTATATCTATAGCGCAGATATAACTATTATTTAACATTGTTCAGTTTGATTAAAGGCTCCTTAAACCTAAGATCAATATACTTAATATTAGCCCATTCCTTGCGTTCCTGAATCACCAGCCCTCCTAAAATCATCATCTTTTGCCGAATATTATTTACTCCGGTGCGCACTTCGAAACCCCGCCACTCTGCGCCAGGAATCGCTAAAGCGTAATTGACAATTTGTCTGGGTAAAAGCATGAAAAACCCCGCACTCCCCGGGCTAGCTAAATCAATCTTCTTTAAACTAAACCCGGCAAAAGCTTTATTCGCCTTAAACTCATTAATCATACTCAACGCCAAACCAAGCTCTGAACGCTTATAACTTATTCCCGGCTTAGGAGCAAATATCTTAGTTTCTAAACCATAAATTACAGGTAACCCCAGCTCCTCAATCGCTTGATCAGGTAAAAAAAGCACCCCCTGCTCATCAATGGCAAAATTTTTATAAAACCTAACCAGGGCAACCGGCTTACGTTTTAAAAAATCCACCACTACGCAATTAGGAAGAATTCTGGCAAACCTGACCTTACGGC
>JAPLMA010000035.1 GCA_026387255.1 Candidatus Omnitrophota bacterium
ATCATATCCAAAATATTGGTCAATTGTTCGCCCAAAAATACACTAATAATCGCCGGAGGCGCTTCATTTGCGCCTAAACGATGCTCATTGCCGGCTAATGCCACGGAAGCACGTAAAAGATCGGCATGTAAATAGACTGCTCTTAAAACCGCGGCTAAAACCGCTAAAAATTGCAGGTTATCTTCCGGAGTCTGGCCCGGATTAAGCAGATTATTGCCTTGATTATCTGCCAGTGACCAATTCAGGTGTTTTCCGCTTCCGTTTATACCGGCAAATGGTTTTTCATGTAAAAGGCAAACCATATCATGTTTTAAAGCCACCTTTTTCATTAATTCCATCAGTAGCTGGTTATGGTCAGCAGCAATATTTGATTCCTCAAACACCGGAGCAAATTCATACTGATGCGGAGCAACCTCATTATGACGAGTCATCACCGGTATACCTACCTTATAAGCCTCTTGGGCCACCTCAAACATAAAATTAATTACGCGTTCTTTAATCGTACCGAAATATTGATCTTCCAATTGCTGTCCTTTAGGGCTGGGCGCGCCGATTAAAGTGCGGCCAGTCATAATTAAATCCTGGCGTAAATTATAATAATTCTTATCAATTAAAAAATATTCCTGCTCTGCTCCGCAGGTTGAGATAACTTTATTTACGTTTTTATGCCCAAATAATTTTAACAGGCCGATGGCCGCTTTATTTAAAGCTTCATCAGAACGCAAAAGCGGCAACTTTTTATCTAATGCCTCGCCGTGATAAGAAATAAATATGGTCGGAATGCATAAAGTTTTACCAAGCTTACTTTCAGAGATAAAGGCCGGGCTGGAAGGATCCCAGGCCGTATAACCTCTGGCTTCGAATGTCGCGCGGATTCCTCCCGATGGAAAACTCGATGCATCCGGCTCACCCTGAATCAGCTTATTCCCAGAAAACTTTTCAATAACTTTACCTGGGCCAACAATGGAAATAAAACTATCGTGCTTCTCAGCCGTAAGTCCGGTCATTGGCTGAAACCAATGCGTATAATATGTGGCACCTTTAGCAATCGACCAATCTTTCATGGCATTAGCAATCTCATTTGCCTGTGTCAAAGAGATAGTCTTACCTTCAGACATCCAGGTATTAAATGCCTCAAAAGTGCTTTTAGAGATGTGCTTCTGCATAGTTTCTATGCTAAAGGTATTCTCGCCAAAATAAGTTGAAACTTTCTTTGGCAATTCTACCTTGTCTAATTTTACGCTCTTAATTTTAAATAAAACTTTTTGTCTTATACTCATTTGTTCCTCCTCGAGCACCTTGATTTTTTATCTCGCGAGACTTCGACGAGTGCATTAAAATTTTGGTGTCAAAATTTTAATGCTTCTTATAAGTCGAAGCCCAAATCTTAAAACTGTTTATTCATTCTACCATAAGTCATAAAAATTAAAAGAGGCATTCTTCATAGCTCCAGAACGCCCCTGTTCTTTAATTACAAGTAAAGAACTTAAGCTTCTGGTAACTAAATTTTCTGAAGATCCCGGGGACGGTTCTCTTAAGATAACCGTCCCCATGTTTTATTATCCTATCGCTACTGAACCTCTTTCTTCGGTACGAATACGAACACATTCCTTAAGGTCAAGAACAAAAATCTTACCATCTCCGGTTTCACCGGTCTTAGCCCCTTTAATAATGGCCTTGATGGTCGGCTCTAAAAAGTTATCGTTTACGGCAATTTCCAGGCGAATTTTTCGCAGCAGGTTTCCTGTTTCCTTGGCTCCACGATAAACCTCGGTTATTCCTTTTTGCCGTCCATGCCCCAAAACTTCACTTACAGTAATCAGATTAACGTCCACTTTATATAGTTCTTCTTTTACTTCCTCAAGTTTGTACGGCTGAATGATCGCAATTACTAGTTTCATATATACCTCCTATTCTATGATCGTATAGGCGCGTTCACGATGCTGCGTAAGATCAAGGCCAACCAGCTCATCTTTCTCGCTTACCCGCATCCTAAAAAAGATATCTACGAGTTTATAAATAGCAAAAGTGGCGATAAATGTATAACTAACCGCAACTGCCACTCCAACTAATTGTATCAACAGCTGTTTAGGATTACCATAAAATAATCCATTTGCGCCAGCCGGGTTAATTATCTTAGAAGCCAATACCCCGGTTAAAAGTGTACCCAGTATCCCTCCGACCCCATGCACGCCAAAAGCATCCAAAGAATCATCATAACCAAACCGCGGTTTAGTTACAGCCACCGCAATAAAACAAACTATGCTGGCAGCAACACCAATAATAATGGCTGAAATCGGGCTTACAAATCCTGAGGCAGGAGTAACCGTAGCCAGTCCGGCAATTGAGCCGGTAACCATCCCAAATACTGTAGGCTTGCCATTACGTATCCACTCCAAAAATGCCCAGCTTAAACCAGCGGCGGCTGCCGCAGTGTTCGTAATCACAAAAGCGCTTACGGCAATTCCGTTTACCGCCAATGCGCTTCCGGCATTAAAACCATACCAACCAAACCATAAAAGCGCAGTTCCTAAAACTACAAATGGAAGGTTATGCGGAGATGGAGTATGCTCTAAGTTTTTTCTTTTACCAATAACAATCGCCGTAACTAAAGCCGCGATTCCGGCGCTGGTATGCACAACCATACCTCCGGCAAAATCCAACACGCCAAGGTTCTTAAGCCATCCTCCTTCTCCCCAAACCAAGTGGCACAAAGGATCATAAACAAAGGTTGCCCAAAGCAGAGTGAAAACTAAAAAAGCCGAAAACTTCATCCTTTCGGCAAATGCACCGATGATCAAAGCCGGGGTAATCACGGCAAACATCATCTGAAAAAACATAAATGCCTGGTGCGGAATAGTAGCAGAATAAACAGGATAAGGCTGCATTCCAACTCCATTTAGGCCAAACCAACTAAGGCCTCCCCAAAATCCGTTGCCCGGGGCAAAGGAAAGACTGTAACCAAAAAGTATCCATTGTAAAGATAATAAACATAGGGCAACAAAACACTGCATTAAAACGCTTAAGATATTTTTACGCCTGACCATGCCGCCGTAGAAAAAAGCAAGGCCGGGAGTCATCAACATTACAAAAGCCGCGGATAGCAAAACAAATAATGTATCAACCTGATTAATCATATCCCCCCCCTTAATGAACACTTGACTTATGGAACGACAGTGAATATAAGTCAATGTGTGAATTAATCCCGCCGAGTGTATTTTACGAGGCGGGACACCTTATTATTAGACAACTGAGTAATCAATTGTGTAAAATTTGGGTAAATAAAAAAAACGCCTTTACGATTATTTTTATAAACCGTATCGGCGCTAACATTGCGCTATTCAATATAAACACTTCCGCGTGCTTATATTGACTTATACTATACAAGTAAATAATTACTTATCTTGGTAACCTAAATTTTCTTCATTTCCAATTAGTTATCCACAGGGTAGGGGAGGTTTAAACCTCCCCTACTATTGTTAATAACTATCCTCCTATCCTATCGCCGGGCTTCCTCTTTCTTCGGTACGAATGCGAATACATTCTTTAAGATCAAGAACGAAAATTTTGCCATCTCCGGTTTCACCGGTCTTAGCCCCTTTTACGATTGCCTTGATTGTTGGTTCAAGATAATTGTCATTTACAGCAATCTCAAGACGAATTTTACGCAGAAGGTTTCCTGTTTCTTTAGAACCACGGTAGACTTCAGTTACACCTTTTTGCCGGCCATGGCCTAAAACTTCACTTACTGTAATCAAATTCACTTCAACTTTGTATAGCTCCTCTTTAACTTCTTCTAATTTATACGGCTGAATGATCGCAATTACTAATTTCATAGATGCCTCCTTTGTAAACTCTAAACACTAAACTCGAAATCCCTGCCTACCGGCAGGCAGGCTAAACAAACCCTAAATCTAAAACTCAAAATTTTAAAACTAATGTTGAGGTTTTGAATTTATAGCTTCGAGTTTGTTTAGAGTTTAGTATTTCGGGTTTAGGATTTAACATTATATTTTTTATTCAAGTATTGTATATGCCCTTTCACGATGCTGCGTAAGATCAAGGCCAATGGCTTCCGATTTTTCATCTACTCTAACACCAATAAAAATATCAACTAATTTGTAGATAACAAATGTTACCACTGCCGTATAAACAATCGTTACCCCTACCGCTAAAAGCTGTATCAAGAATTGTTTAGGATTGCCAAAAAATGCTCCGTTGGCACCGGCGGGATTAACCAATTTTGAGGCAAATAATCCTGTAGCCAAAGCACCCCAAATACCACCAACACAGTGTACCCCAAAAGCATCCAAAGAATCATCATAGCCAAATAACGGCTTAATTACCGTTACCGCAATAAAACAAACCACACTAACTAATAAACCAATGATCATTGCTGGGATTACACCGACAAAGCCCGCCGCAGGAGTAATCGCCACTAAACCTGCAACCGCACCGGAACAAACACCAAAAATAGTCGGTTTACCATTACGCATCCATTCTATCAATGCCCAGCTTAAACCTGCGGCGGCAGCCGCAGTATTAGTCACTACAAAAGCATTTACTGCTAAGCCATTAGCCGCCAGGGCGCTACCGGCATTAAAACCAAACCAACCAAACCACAACAAGCCGGTTCCTATAACCACAAAAGGCATATTGTGCGGTGTAGGAATATTTTTATCCAAGTTTTTTCTCTTGCCTAATACGATTGCCGTAACCAAAGCCGCTATACCGGCATTAATATGCACGACCGTACCTCCGGCAAAATCCAAAGCTCCAAAATTCCTTAGCCATCCGCCCATTCCCCAAACCCAGTGACACAAAGGATCATAAACAAAAGTTGCCCAGAGAAGAGTAAAAATCAAAAACGCGGAGAACTTCATCCTCTCGGCAAAGGCCCCGATAATCAATGCCGGAGTAATAATCGCAAACATCGCTTGAAAAATCATAAATGCCTGATGCGGTATTGTCCCGGCATAATCAGCGTATGGCTCTAACCCTACGCCGTTTAAACCCATCCACTGAAATCCTCCCCAAAATCCATTGCCCGGGTGAAAAGATAAACTATACCCGATCAAAACCCACTGCAGGCTTAAAACACACATAATAATAAAACATTGCATCAAAACACTCAAAACATTTTTACGCCTGACCATACCTCCATAAAAAAATGCCAAACCCGGAGTCATCAACAACACCAATGCTGATGAGATCAACACCCAGGCTGTATCACCCGAATTAATCATTTTTCTTTCCTCCTTTTTAAATTAACCTATTTTTAATTTATCCCTAACCATCTGCGCGTAAACTTTATTTATGCGCTTTGTCTTAAACCAACGCTCAATTGTCGTAACCTGGATATCCAACTTTTTAGATAAATCATATAAGGTATAACTTCCTTTTTCTTTTAGTTCTATTAATTCATTGATCAATTTTCCGTCAATCATATAATTCAAACCTAATTAAAAATTAATATCCCATTGAAAAGTAATCGTATCAGTTAAATTACGGTTATTGTAAATATCATATGCCAGGATCGCCGAGATATCTTTGGTAAAACTCCAGGCAAAACCGGCATTTAAGGCCCCATAAGAAGATTGGGTGCCCTGATAATCAACACACAACCACAATTTATCGCTAATTTCAGTCATTGTGCGTTCCCAAGCGATCATTGGGCCGGCGTTATCCCTTAACCCGTCTTTATCCTTAAGCAATTTGCCATTACCTACGAAATATCCTCCGGAGAACCTTCCCAGATTAACCTTACCTATATTCACTGTCTTGGCTATCCTGCCATACCAAACATTATTATTCGTCCGGTTTACTCTAGTGCCCATATCATAACTACCTACTGCCACAGCAGGCATGTACTTAAAATAAGTACTTTCAGGAAGCCCAAGTTTAAAATGAAAATACCAGGGAGTTGAATCGTAAAAAGACCCTAAACCCTTTTTATAATCAAACCCTGTTTCCGCCATAATCTTACCCAACGGGCGCCATACTTTGCCCAGAAGATTTTCCTCCGGTTTATCCGATAATAAACTAAAGGTCAGCCCCCAAACCTGTAGAACATAATTATGCAGATCGTTAGCATTTTTACCGGTTGTGGGAGCATAAAGATCATAGCCCAGGTGAATCTTCTTGTAGGGCTGAATATCCGTTGACGGCGCCCAAATAAGTGTTGAAGGCGTAGCATATGCATTTGATAAAACAAAGGTGCAGAAAACCGCTAAGATTAATCCAATGCGTTTCATTGTTTGGCTCCTTTATAATAAAAAAACGCCTTTTTATAATCCATCTTGGATCACAAAAGACGCCTGCGTCTAAAGCCTTATTTTAGGAAATAAAAAAGCGCTCTATTTTCATAGAACGCCATTGTTTAGATCTTACACATCACTGTGTCTTACATTACTACAAGTAGAAAATGCTTTAATCTGGTAACTAAATTTTATCCAGATGCTTTTTGGCCTTAATCCTAATCTTTTGCATTAGCTTAACTACACTCACATGAGATACCCCCATACGTTTACCTATATCTCTAGTAGTGAGCCCTTGGCTAAAGTAGGTAAGCAGCCTTTTTTCTCTTGGGTTGAAACCATTACCCCGGATACTTTCTACTAAAAACTTGTTATGTAAATCCTGCCGGCAATCAGAACAAGCCCAATATTGACCCAAAACATCTTCTACGGTTGCTCCTTCATTCGTACTTAAAGCCGCATCAATACTAACAATATTGAAACGCTCATTTACTTTACGGATATAATTCTTTAAATGAAAATAACAACCTTGCAGAATATAACTATCTGTTTTATCGCTCAGCTTGCCTTTTAAAAAATTACTCCAAAGATGGATAGTTGCCTCCTGATAAAGATCATCATGGTTAAAACAGCGATAATGCCCATTTAACCGGTAAGCAATCCTTTTTATAGTTGGCGATAACTTTTGATGCAACTCTTCAAAACTCATATTTTAATCCTCAATAAACAAAAAAGGCATCCCTACCCCTATTGCTTGGGTAAAGGACGCCTTAGTCCTGACAAACAAAAAAGCCTTCCGGTAAACTTAACTCACCAGAAGACTCCTGTGTCTTTTGCTACAACGCTGTATTAATTAAAGTTTAACATATTCTAATGATTTGTCAACTAAAATTAAAAAAACGTTTCCGCAGTTCCTCCAGAATGAATATTAACGACATAAATAGAAACAATATACACCAGTCACTTAAACCCAAACCCGTAGTATTGAATATCTTCTGAAAAAACGGCACATAAATCAAGATACAGGTAAAAACAAACGAAATAGCAATACTCCAAAAAATACGCATATTGCTGAAGAACCCGATCCTAAATGTTGAATATTTTTCGCTACGGCAATTAAAAACATTAGCGATCTGCATCACTATAATACCAACAAAAAGAACGGTTATTGCCTTCAAATGAAGCGGATTAGTAAAAGTAGTATCATTTGGCTCAAGCTGCATTCCAGGTTTCCATCCTCCTTGAAAAAGTATAAAATAATACGCACCTAAAGTTGCTGAGGCGCTAAGCAATCCCAAAATAATATAACCTCTGAAAAGCACTATTTTATCGATGACCCCCTTATTCTTAGGTCTTGGCGGAAGCTGCATAATCCCCGGCTCGGGTTTTTCTGCACCTAATGCCAAGGCGGGAAAAATCTCTGTGCCCAGGTCGATAGCTAAAATCTGTAATACGGTTATCGGCATAGGAATTTTTAATAAAACATAGAATATAAAAGGTATCCCCTCGGGCACAAGATGCGCAAATATATAGGTAATAAATTTCTTGATATTATCAAATACTGCGCGGCCCTCTTCAATGGCAGAAACGATACTGGCAAAGTTATCATCGAGCAAAACCATTTCGGCAGATTCTTTGGCTACATCAGTTCCACGTAACCCCATAGCCACGCCTATATCCGAACGCTTAAGAGCGGGTGCGTCATTAACACCATCTCCGGTAACTGCAACGATATTACCCAATTCTTTAAAGGTATTCACTACTCTTAATTTATGCTCCGGGTTTGCCCTGGCAAAAATTATTTCTTTGTTGAGGATCTTTTCCTTTAATTGCTCATCCGTCAAATGAACCAAATCTGTGCCGGTTATGACCTCATAATTCTGCGAAGAGATAATCCCTACCTGCTTAGCAATAGATAAAGCGGTCACCTGATAATCGCCGGTAATCATGACTACGCGTATTCCCGCTTTTTTACAAACAGAGATTGCTTCTTTTACTTCCGGCCGGGGAGGATCATACATGCCTGTGGCTCCGATAAAAACTAAGTCTTTTTCAACGGACTGCGCCGTCGCTTCAGAGATATCCTTTGGGTCAATTTTACAAAACGCGAGACCCAAAACCCTTAAACCCTCTTCTGCGAATCCATCAATATAAGCGGATATTTCTAATCTCTTCTTTTCTGTTAAATCTACAGCATCGTTCCCAATCATAACCTTAACGGAAAGCTCCAGAATCTCTTTAGGAGACCCCTTAACAAACGTATAGGTATATCCGTCACTAAGGGTGTGGACAGAGCTCATTCTCTTACGAATTGATTCAAATGGAAAACGTTTAAGAACATGATATTTCGGGCGCTCTTGGTCAGCGTCATAACCAGCTTTTTTCATCAAAGTCAATAATGCAGCTTCCGTAGGATCACCAATGACGCTCCAATACTTTGCTATCTCTGTAGGAGGATTCAGCTTTGCGGTATTACATAATGCACAGGTATGCATCAACTGATCAAAAGCAACGGTTCTAATCTCATTTTTCAGAAGAGTGCTGTCCTTAAAAGTAAATTCTCCTACCGGTTCATATCCACTTCCGGACACCTCAATAACTTTATCATTAATCCAAATTTTTCGAACGCTCATTTGGTTAGTTGTCAGCGTACCGGTTTTATCCGTACAAATAACATTAGTACAACCCAAGGTTTCTACTGAAGAAAGTTTTTTTATCAGAGCTTTACGTTTTGCCATCCTCTGTACGGCCATAGCAAGGGCAAGAGTTAACGTAGGCATGAGACCTTGAGGAACATTAGCCGTAATAATACCTATAGCAAACATTCCTGAAGCAAAAACCGTCAATTTAGTAAAGAATAAACCCGCGAAAAAGAAAACAAAACCAATAACAACCGATATAAATGCAATCAATCTGCCTATACGGTTGACTTCTTTCTGTAGCGGACTAAGATCTTCTTTAACCGTCTGCGTCAAGTATGCAATTTTACCGATCTCCGTTCCCATACCAGTGGCAATAACCACCGCTTTTCCCATACCAGAGGCAACGCTGGTTCCCGCAAAAACCAGATTAGGCATTTCAAGCCAAAGAAAATCCTTTCCATCATGAAATTCTTCTGAAAATTTATACGATAGTTTGGATTCGCCGGAGAAGGCGCTATTGTTAAGGCGTAATTCATGAGCCTCAATTAGCCTGGCATCCGCAGGGACATTATCTCCTTCCTCCAACATAATGATATCACCCGGGACAATCTCGCTTGTCGAAACAAGTCTCTCCTCGCCTTCTCTTATCAAGCGCGCATTGGAAGGGATCAGTTTTGAGAGCGCCTCAATCGCCTTCTCCGCTTTAAACTCCTGCCAGAAACTAAATACCGCATTAATAAAAACTACAGCAATACATGCCCAACCAGCCTCCGGCATCTGTGCCCAAAAACAAAGAACGCTGCAAAACCACATCATAACCGCCAATAAATTGGTAAGATGGGATAAGAACCTTATAATTAACAGTGTTTTTTTGACGGCTTTTAATTTATTAGCTCCATATACCTCCAACCGTTTTTTCGCAGAAAATTCGGAGATCCCGTTATCGCTGCTTGCTAATTCAAGATAAATCTCCTCTTTACTTAAAGCAAGAAAACCATCTTTTTCAACCCCTCCGTGCTGTAATGTCCGATAAAGCTCCTCATTGGTTGAACAATTCAGAAGTTGCCGTATAAATACCTTGTTATCCAAAAGCACAGCTAGCTTAGATATAATCTTAAGATGCGTTTCACTTTCCACTAATGGAGTAAGAAAAAGCACGACCAAATGCACCGGTTTTTTATCAATAGAGGAAAAATCTATTCCCTGCTTTGAGATACCGATAAATATCAATCCGGCTTTTAGTTCGGCTACTCTAGCATGAGGAATAGCTATACCATCCCCCGTTCCGGTAGTTCCGAGTCTTTCCCTTTTCAGGAGACTTTCCAAAACGTGTTTTTTGTCTTTTATTTTCCGGCTTTTATAAAACTGATCAACGATCTCTCGAATCACACCTTCACTAGTATGAGATTTCAAGTTTATATCCACCAGATCCTTATTTATCAAATCAGCGATTTTCATTTCTTGCTCTCCTTTTATATCAATGGCCTCATACAAAGAAAAAACCAGAGGACGCATTCTCTGGTGTGTTCTCTCAAAAATAGGCTTACGAGGTTAGCTGTCGGGCTAGGATTGAGTAATCCTAATCTAAAATCATCTAGATATTCGCCCCAAGGTTATTTTAATTAACCTTCTCTTGGTTTCCCCGCTATCCCTTTAGGCCTGCATAAAAATCATTACATCCCTAAAGAGAGATTAAGCATATAGAAAATATTTATAACACAAAAAATAATATTGTCAAGATTAGATAGTAATTAGGGGCGTTAATTCTTTCCTCTTATTTCCTTTGCCAGGATAATCGCTTCAGCGACTTCACGCATGGATTTACGCATATTCATACTTTGTTTTTGAATTAAACGGTACGCCTCTGAAGAATTAATATTTGCATCAAGCGAAAGTATATCCTTTGCCCGCTCAACCAGCTTACGCGTAGTCAAAGCCTCTTCGGCAGAACGCACCCGTAAATCCAACTCAGCATTTTCAATAGCAATCGCCGCTTGATTAGCTAAAGCCGTCAAAAGATCCAATTCATGCTTAGAGAATTTATGTTTCTTGGAAGTATAACAGTTAAGCACGCCGATTACCCTGCCCTTTACTGCCAAGGGTACACAAGCCAAGGAACATAATCCTTCTTTTCTGGCGATGTCCTGATTTAAGTAACACGGGTCGGCTTTTACATCCAAAATGCAGATCGCCTTATTATCTTTGGCCACTACACCGGCAATACCTTCTCCCAGTGGAATATTCGGCTTTTTATTATATGCCTCGGATATTGACTGTGTCGCCTTAACCACTAATTCTTTTTTATCCGGGTCCAACAGCATTAAAGAAGAAATTTTAGAATTCATAATCTCAGCAGTGACTTGAACCACCAGGCGCAATAACTCCTCAAGATACATTCCAGAGGTAATCAAATTAGCAACCTTGGAAATTGCCTCAATTTGCTTTACATAGACTCCAAAATTATCTTTCTTTTTAACAACCATTATCTTTTCTTTTCTAAAAACCTTTTTAACCTGGTTAAAGCTTCTTTTAAATTATCCAGGCTGGAGGCATAAGAGATCCTAATATATCCTTCTCCACTTAACCCAAAAGCTGTGCCCGGGACAACCGCAACTTTCTCTTCTTCCAGTAGTTTACGCGAAAAGTCCATTGAAGATAAACCCGTGTTCTTTATCGAAGGAAAAAGATAAAAAGCTCCCTGTGGCTTTAAACATTTTAAACCTAAGCGATTCAATTCCGCAACCATAAATTCACGCCGACGATTATATTCGCGCTTCATCTGTTCTACAGATTTTTTTGCGCTGACCAAAGCTTCCGCCGCTGCCATTTGGCTAGTAATTGACACGCACATAATCGTATATTGATGAATTTTAGTCATCGCCGCAATAATCTCTTTGGGCCCACAAGCAAAACCCACCCGCCAGCCGGTCATCGCATATGCCTTAGAAAATCCGTTAAAATACACTGTATTCTCCTTGGCTTTCGGTAAAGTTGGAAAAGCCACATGCTCAAAATCATAAGTCAAATCAGCGTAAACTTCATCGCTAATACAAAGCACTTTATGCTTAAGCAAAACTTTATTTATATCGACCAACTCCTTACGCCGGTAAGAAACACCAGTGGGGTTAGTGGGATAATTTAAAATAACCGCTTTGGTCTTCTGATCAATATGCTTTTCTAAAAGTTTAGGGGTGATTTTAAAACCATCGCGGGATGTATCGATATAAACCGGTATACCACCTGCCAACTCTGTGACCGGTCCGTATGAAACATAGCTGGGTACTGGAATTAATATCTTATCCCCGGGATTAATAATTGCTCGCAAAACAAGATCCAGTCCTTCACTAACTCCTACCGTAATTAATGTTTCTTCATCCGGGCAATACTCAAGGTTATATTTATCTTTTAGATAGCGATGAATACTTAGGCGCAATTTATAGAGCCCTTTATTCGAAGTATAACTGGTAAACCCCTGCTCTAAAGAATAAATCCCTGCCTCACGAATCTGCCAGGGAGTGACGAAATCCGGCTCTCCAACTCCTAATGATATAACCTCCTTCATCCCCAGCACCAGATCGAAAAACGCCCGAATTCCGGAAGGCTGCATTTTTTCTACAACTTTTGATATTTTCACTTATCTATCCTTAATAAGAAATAGCTATCCTTTTATTCTCTGACTTTTGTTTCAAGATTACTCCATCTTCTTTATATTTTTTCAGTAAAAAGTGCGTAGCGGTTCCGCGCACATTTTCTAAGCAAGAAAGCTTCTCTGCCACAAAATTTGAAACTGTATGCAAATTCTTGCCCTCTACCACTACTAACAAATCATATGTCCCGCTAATTAAATAACAGCTGGTGACTTCAGGAAATGAATAGATGCGCTGGGCAATCTTCTCAAAACCCAGATCCTTCTGCGGAACAATATTTACCTCAATTAATGCCCGCACTTCAGATTCAGTATCTTTAATCAAATCCTTATTGATGACCGCTTTATATTTTAAAATTGCTCCCTCTTTTTCGTACTGCTTAATCGCCTTCTTTACTGCATCCGGTTTTTTATGAATCATCTTAGCAATATCTTCTACGCTAGCCCGGCCATCTTTTTCTAATATCTCTAATATCTCGTCCATTTTTCTTTTCTCCCCTCTTAGTAAATGTGACAGATCTCTGCGCCTTTTCTTTTATGCTCTGAATTTTTATACATTCTGATTACTTTATTAACTTTATTACTGCCGGCAACCTGTTTTTTATGGTTGCAGAATCTATCTAAAATATCATCCAATTCATTGTAAGTTATGCCCATCTCCCCTTCATCGGTCTGTCCATGCCAAAGCCCGGCCGTAGGCGGCTTAGTAATAATCTCCTGTGGTATTTTTAACTCTCGAGCGAGCCGGCGTACCTGACGTTTAAATAAATCCGCAATCGGTAATATATCCACTCCGCCATCACCATATTTAGTAAAATATCCAACCAGCAGTTCAGATTTATTTCCGGTACCGCAAACCAAATAGTTTAGTTTATTGGCAAAATAATAAAGCGTGCTCATGCGCAGGCGCGGTTTAAGATTTCCCCGCGCCAGGCTGATTGCCCCGGGTAAAACTTTTAGGAAATTATTATAAACTGCGGATAAATCCACAAGCTTGGATTTAAGCCCTAACTTATGCGTAACTAATTTTGCATCTTTTAAATCCTGCGGATGGCTATTGCAAGGCAAAAAAAGAACGAGTAAATTATTTCTACCCACCGCTGCTTTAGCTAATGCCGCGACTACAGCAGAGTCTATGCCTCCGGAAAGTCCCAAAACAATACCTTTGGCCCCGGAATCCTTAACTTTTTGTTTAATCCATGAAACAATCTTAATACGCATGATAAAAGCCTTGGAAAAACTATTTACTACTATTTAGATGGGTAATGATTGGATTATATACCAGTAAATAGGGGGGGTCAAGGATATTAAATTTACGGAAATTAAAACGAAAGCTTTAATTTAGTACCTAAAACATTGATATCCGTCCATTTACCGGAATTTTTTGTATCCTGCAACATATAATAAATCTCACCCTTTAAATTTTTGGTGATTGTCATACCTAAACCAACAGAAAATCTATTCGTGTTTAACCTTTGGCTATCATCAAAAAGGATAAAAATTTCATCCGACAGATACGGCTGAATTTCAAGCTTTGTAAACTTCCAAGGCGCCTTTACGGTAAATTTATTACGATATCTCCAGGTATCATCCTTATAATCAAAATGATTATACTCCAGGCGAGAACGGTCATCAAATTTAAATCCCGCGATATCCCATAATAAAGTAGCAGCAACATAAGGTTCATTTTCTACTAAAAATTTATCCCCGGACTTGGAAAGAACATACCGGTATCCTCCACCAACATTCAAATATTTCTGTAAGTTGTAGAAAAAACCTACATCGTAATGTTGATAGTAGAATTCTTTAGCACTACCACCCCAACGAAATTCCTGCTCGAGAACTACTTTTGAATCTTCGCCTATTTTCAATTCTTCCGATTCTGTATTCCAAACCTGAAAATCTCCGTCATCATAAGCATAAAGCTTAAATATTGGAAGTAAGCTTAATATGCCAATAATTATGCTTAATTTTAATATTTCTAACTTCTTTATTAACATCTTCTTTTCTTTATTTAGACTTAATCGCTAAAACCTTAATAAAATCAGCGCAGTCTTCGATTTTATCAGTTACTCCCTCTAAATATTCTGCCAACTGATAAGTTAATAGCAGGCTAACCGAATCAAGTTTAGCGTGAATAATCGACCCGATCATTGACTTTTTCTGATCATCAGCTTCATGTTCTAAGAGATCAATCTGCCCACTCAGCGCTATAGCGTTTTTTAACTCATTCTTAGTAAGAGCAACTATGGCTTCCTGTAATTTAGAGATAGAATTTACAATCAAATCCGTGCCTAAAGAGATATCTTTTAGCACATTCTCCGGAAGTTTGTTCTCAATAAAACCTAATAATCTAGCGGCGCCATTAGTCCAATCTGCTATCTTATCCAGAGTTTTAACAAAATGCATCAGATCCTCTCTATCCGGAGGAAGCAGCATCCCCTCAGAAAGCTCATTAATCATTTTAGAACGTAAAATATCCGCCTGATGCTCACTCTGCCTGACATTTTCAATTGCCTGCTCTTTGGCTTGGACATCATTCTGAATAAAAGCCTTAACCGCGGCAGAAAAATATGCCACCGTCTTATAAGTTTCCTCGACATGCTTTTTAGAATCCAGTAAAATCGATTGCTCTTCCGCCATACCTAACCAACCTAAAATATTTCTTGTCTCTCTCATTATTTCCCCCTGGTTAAAGTTTTACAAATAATTTAATTACCCATAAAGCTATATAACTAATAATCCCGGAAATAAAAGGTGTCGCCAACCAACAAAGAATCATATCTTTCATAATGCGAAAATTTAAAACTCTGATTCCGCGCACCATGCCTACCCCGACAATCGCCCCCACAATTGAATGGCTGGTCGAAACCGGTATACCAAATAAAGTATAAACATGCACATTCACTGCGCTGGCTAATTGTGCCGAGAGCGCCATACTCGGCAAAAGACGGGTGATCTCTGAGCCGATAGTCTCAATAACTTTATAACCCCAGGTCATAATTCCTAAGACTATGGCTAAACCGCCGAATATCACACTCATCTTAGCTGTCATTACGCCTGTTCCCGAGATAACTCCCACGGCGTTAGCGACATCATTTGCTCCCCAGGTAAAAGCAACATAGCAACCACTTAATATAATCAATAATGTAATAACCGGCTTTAAATATTTACGCGGAATAATTCTGTACAATGAATTTTGTAGCAGCCTAAAAAATAAGTAACCTAATATTGCTGCGCCCAGCGGAGTAAAAATCCAACAAATAAAGATATCTTTAAGCACTAACCAATTTACCGGGGCTCCTACTGCCAGGCCCGCTCCGGCAACCGCACCGACAATTGAATGGCTGGTCGAAATAGGCATCTTCCAGTAAGTAGCTAAAATCACCCAGACACAAGCGGCAAAAGATGCGACTAAAGCCAAATATAAAGAAAGATTTTTATCTAGCTGGTCCAAAGGCACAATACCTTTACCGATAGTTTTGGTTACATGCGCGCCCTGCAAATACGCTCCTAAGAAACCGAAAACTACAATCAGAATAATTGCCTGACGCAAAGTTAAAACCTTAGAGCCTACCGCCGTACCTAAAGAATTAGCTGCGTCATTTGCTCCGATTGACCAACCGACGGCTGCCCCCATTAACAAAACCAAACTTACTAAAAGATAAAAATTCATCCTTTTCCTCTACAAATATTTACGCAGACCCCACAGACAAACTGCTCAACTTGACGCTGCGTTTGAAAACTTTTCAATTGATCAAAACACTTTTTATGATCAAAATCCGTAAAACTTTTCTGAATTGCGCCGCAAGGGCATATTTTAACACAAAGCCAGCAATTACCACAATCTTTTTTATTTGGCCTATCGATCTCAAGCGGCATATCGGTTAAGATGGAAACCAGGCGGAATTGACTGCCTAGTTTTTCATTTACCAAAAGATTATTTCTGCCAATCCAGCCTAATCCAGCTAACATGCCTAATCTTCTATGCGAAAGATGCGCGGTATTTTTTTCCCAATCAATAATCTGCGTAGCCGGGATAGGTAGAGCCGCATAACCTTTATTTTGAATTATATTTCCCAACTTTAAAGCTGTCTGGTCTAAAAATGAGTTTATTATTTTATAGTGGTGGAAATATAGTTTGGTCGGCTTTTGTTCCATCTCCGAAAGTATTGCTTGAGAAAGCCTCAGGCCCAAACAAATAGCCTTATCTAAATTCTGTAAAGTCTTAGGAGTAATCTGAAATTCATTTTTTATTTCGCTAATATCAGCTACCCCAAAAAGATCCAACCCCTCTTTAAAGCATATTTTTTTTAAAGCTAAATAATTCCTCTTTTTATCCATCCCAATCCTTAGAAACTGTTTCCGACTCAATCGGGAAATGGGGGTACCCCATGTCCCGATTAGCTAGGAAACAGTTTCGCCTTTTAGTTTTTTCAAATAAACCATAAGTAAAGATATCGCTACTGGAGTTATCCCGGAAATACGCGAGGCCTGGCCTAAATTAAGCGGTTTGAATTTAGCCAGTTTCTCTCTAATCTCCCGGGATATTCCGGATAAACCGCTATAATCAAAACCCAACGGCAACCTGATTTTTTCCAGATGCTTAAATCGCTCCACATCCCTAGACTGTCTTTGAATGAAACCAGCGTATTTTACCCCGATAGCAACCTGCTGCCAAGCAGATTCAGAAATACCTGGCTTTAATTTATGCAGCAGACTTAAATCTTTAATGCTTATTTGCGGGCGCTTTAATAATTCCTCCAAACTAACTACTCTTTTAAGCGGTGCACAATTGAGCCGGGCTAATTTTGTGTTAATTGATTTTGTAGGTTTAACGCGTGAGTTTTTTAAAAAAACTAAGCCCTCTTTAATGCCTTTTATCTTTTTTTCTGTTCGCTGATAATCATTCTTGCTTACCAACCCTAAATCAAAGCCCATCTTGGCCAAACGTAAATCCGCATTATCCTCACGGATAATCAAGCGGTATTCCACGCGCGAAGTAAACATACGATAGGGTTCAAGCGTTCCCTTGGTCGTCAAGTCATCAATTAATACGCCAATATAGCTTGAAGTTCGATCCAAAATAAAAGGTTCTTTCTTATTTATACGCCCAGCAGCGTTAATGCCAGCAATTAAGCCTTGGGCGGCTGCCTCTTCATAACCGGTAGTACCGTTAATTTGGCCGGCGAGATAAAGGTTTTTAATAAGCTTTGTTTCTAATGTCGGATAAAGCTGGGTAGGTTCAACCACCAGATGTTCAATACCATAACCAAACCTGATTACTTTAGCTTTTTCTAATCCTTCAATGGAATGTAATATCTCAAGCTGCACATCTTCAGGCAAACTGGTAGAAACGCCATTAAGATAAATATCATTAACCCTCTCTCCTTCCGGTTCGAGAAAAACTTGATGCCGTTCTTTATCCGCGAATTTAACAATTTTATCTTCAATGGACGGACAATACCTGACTCCGGTAGCTTTAATTATACCAGAATATAGTGGTGAACGATTCAGGTTATTTCGAATAATCTGGTGCGTTTTTTTATTAGTATAAGTTATGTAACAAGGAACTTGTTTGCGTTTTATATTTTTAGTCGAAAATGAAAACGATTTGGGGATTAAATCACCGTCTTGTCTTATGAGTTGAGAATAGCTAATGGTATTTTTATCCAGGCGCGGGCAAGTGCCGGTTTTAAAACGCAAAATGCTAAACCCTAATTCTTTTAAATTATCCGCTAAGGCCAAACAGGCAGGTTCATTAATTCTACCGCCGCTAAAATGTTTTAACCCCACATGGATCAGGCCATCTAAAAATGTCCCCGGACAGATAATTACACACCCGGCACGGATTACACCTTTATCTGTAATTACCCCTGAAACTTTACCATCACTAACGATCAACTTATACGCCTGAGCCTCTTTAATGAAAAGATTCTTTTGATGTAAAAGCAGCTTCTGCATATAACGGCTATATTTACGCATATCAATCTGTGCCCGCGATGACTGCACCGCCGCGCCACGCGAAGAATTAAGAATGCGAAACTGTATCGCGCAGGCATCCGCAGCGACCCCCATTGCCCCGCCTAAAGCATCGAGGTCTTTTACCAGCTGCCCTTTGCCTACTCCGCCGATCGCCGGGTTACAACTCATCCTACCGATAGAATTAATATCTAAGGTAAGCATAATGGTTTTTACACCCAACCGGGCGCACGCCAGGCTTGCTTCGATGCCGGCATGGCCGGCACCGATAACCATCACCTCAAAATTGTCCATGGGGATATTAAAAAAACAAGGGGACGGTTCTGTTTTTAAAAAACAGGACCATCCCCCATTTTTTTCCTAGATTTTCAACACTTAGAATAACCGCAACCATGACATTTAACGCAACCTTCCTCATGGCGCAGGGCGCCTCCGCAATCAGGGCACATTCCCACAATATTAACCTGCTCATCAAGATCAACAGATTGTAACTGATCGTCATGCGAATGTTTCATCGGGATAGCCATTGATTCTGCTACAGATAGAGCAGTGGTCTGCGCATTTATCAATCTACGCTCCACAACCCGGGCAATCGCATCAGCGCAAGAGAATATCCTTTGGCCCTTTTCCCAGGAAGGAGAAGGACAGCGAATATTACGTAATTGTTCAATAATAGACTTTACTTCAATATTCGCACGAAAAGCTAAAGAAACTAAACGTCCGGTTGCCTCCAACTGGCTAGCCGCACACATCTTCATCAATATTTATCGTAACATAGAGGTTACCGCAACCGGTAGAGACCTTAGTCGTAGTTCCAATAATTACTTCCGGCCGGGGCCGCGGGGCAATCTCTTTTTTAATTTCGTGCATACCTTTAACCTCTTGCTTCTCTTTAGGCTTGCCTACATTTAATACCTGCTCTTCACGGCTTCTATCGCGATAAATAGTTATACCTTTACAGTTTGAATCAAAAGCCAAAACATAAGATTTGCGCACCTCTTCAATGGTTGCCTCATGAGGAAAGTTGATCGTCTTACTGGTGGCATTATGCACATATTTCTGAAAAGCCGCTTGCATACGCACATGCCATTCAGGAGAAATATCATGCGAGGTAACAAAAATCCTGCGCACATCTTCAGGGATTTCCTTAATATCTTTTATCGAAGCGCTCTGAGCGATCTTTTCCATTAACTGGCTGCTATAAAATCCCCTCTGGTGAGCAACCTGTTCAAATAACGGCTCCACTTCCACCAGCTTATCATTATCCATAACACTACGATGATAGGATAACGCAAAAAGAGGCTCAATTCCCGATGAACAAGGCCCGGCAATAATACTAATTGTCCCGGTCGGAGCAATGGTGGTCAGGGTAGCATTACGCATTCTGGTTGTTTGATCTTTTCGGTCATAGATACTTCCCTTAAAAGCCGGAAACACGCCTTTTGCCTTTCCCAGCTCCAGAGATTTTTTATTTGCTTGGTCTAAAATAAATGACATTACTTTTTCTGCCAGAGCTACCGCCTCTTCGCTATTATAAGGAATATTTAAACGAATTAACAGGCTTGCCCAACCCATCACACCCAGGCCGATTTTACGGGTAGCCTTCGTCGCTTTCTCAATTTCCAAAAGTGGAAATTTATTTACATCGATTAAATTATCCAAAAAATGTACGGCTAAGCCCGTTACTTCCTTAAGCCTCTCCCAATCAATTTCACAACGCGAGGCTACTTTTCTACACATCTGGTCTAAATTTATCGAACCTAAATCGCAACTTTCATAAGGCAGAAGCACCTGCTCGCCACAAGGATTAGTTGATTCATACTTTCCTAATTTAGGCGTAGGGTTAAACTCATTCATTCTATCGATGAAAATAATGCCGGGTTCACCGTTTTTATGCGCCTGTTTGACAATTAAATCAAATACCTCTTTTGTATTAATTCGTTTGATCGCCTTTTGGGAGCGTGGGTCAATTAAATCATAATCTTGGCCTTTAGCTAATTTTCGCATAAAGTCGTCCGTAATCGCCACGGAAATATTAAAGTTAGTGATGTGCCCATCGTTTTCCTTGCAGGTGATAAATTCTAAAATATCCGGATGATCCACGCGCAAAATCCCCATATTTGCGCCTCTGCGGGTTCCGCCTTGCTTAACTGCCTCGGTAGCCGCATCATAAACGCGCATGAACGAAATCGGGCCGCTCGCTACCCCGCCGGTAGTTTTAACTACCGCATTTTTCGGGCGCAGCCGCGAAAAATTAAACCCTGTCCCTCCTCCGGATTTATGTATCATCGCCGTTACCTTAAGGCTCTCAAAAATAGACTCCATTGAATCTTCAATCGGTAAAACAAAACAAGCAGAAAGCTGTCCCATTTCTTTTCCGGCATTCATCAGGCAAGGAGAATTCGGCAGAAATTCTAAATTAGCCATCATCTTAAAAAATGCATCGCCAAGCGCCTTGATATTTTCATCGCTAGAGGAGTATTGTTTATCCGCAATCGCAATTGCACTGGCCACCCGAGTAAACATTTGTTCCGGAGTTTCAATAAGCTTGCCTTCCTGATCCTTGCGTAAATATCTACGCTCCAGAACCTTGATAGCGTTAGGAGTTAACTTTAATTCCATTTTTCACCTCGAATAATTTGGAAGATTAATTTCGAAATACTCAAACACTATAACAAAACAGTTACTGGTTGTCAATAAAAAAATTTACAAGATATGGTGTATGTATTTATAATAATATACAATAGGTTGTAGGGAGAACTTATCCGCCGGTAAAAGGCTTGCAGGACTCTCGAATGATCAATTCCGCAGGAAGCAAAATCTTTTTTATTACTTTTTTACTTAAACCAATTAAGCGATTTAATTCTTTAACACTTTCTTCGGCCATACGGATTAGTGGCTGACGCACCGTGGTTAACCCTACCGGGCCATAAAGCCCTGAAGGATTGTCATCAAAACCCACAATCGATAAATCATTCGGGATATGCTTACCCAGTTCGCGCGCCACCGCCATTACCTCTAAGGCCATCGCGTCAGAGGCAACAAAAACAGCCGTGGCCGGATCAAGAGCCTTAATTAATTTCTCGGCCGCGCTTCTGGCGGCGCCCCGAGAGTAATCGGTTTCGAATATATACTCCTGCCTAACCGGAATACTATTTTTCTCCAGTGCTCGCCGATAACCCTCCAAGCGCTTAGCGGCTGCCTGAGTCATCAAATCACCGGTAATATGCGCAATTTTTTTGTGGCCTAATTCAATCAAATAATTAACGGCATTTTCCGCGCCGCCGGCGTTATCAATAGCAATGCAAGAAACATCTAAATCATCCACATAATAATTAATTACCACACTCGGTATACCTTTGGCCAAGCTATCCTCTAATTGTGCGCGATTACCGATAATATCAGAAAAAATCACTCCTCCTACTCCGCGTAAAGATAATGGAGTGCGCGCATCAGTTAAATGCAAGAGTAAATCCAGCTTTAAAACTTCACACATCGTACCTACACCACGGATAAGTTCCAGGGCATAAAATGAATAAAATACCCCTTCATAGCGCGGAATAACCAGAGCGACAACATTGCTTTTACCGGTAGCCAGGCGCTGGGCAAGAACAGAAGGTTGAAATTTTAATTCCTTAACCACATTCATTACCTTAATGCGATTAGCTTCTTTGACACTGCCTACTTTGTTAATTACGCGTGAAACAGTGGTAATAGAAACGCCACTGGCCCGGGCGACATCTTCAATAGAAATATTTTTAGAGGGAAATTTTTTGGTGCGTGTCATTATTCTGAGTGAAACTAATTATTTAATACTATCGCCAATCTTAAGCGGCGTACTCATTGTCTTTATATCACAAGCAGAAATATTCTCTCTTACTTGAATTACGGCAATAGAACCTATAGATTTACCTTCGCGGTAAACATTAAACGCGTCTCCGTGTTTAATCCCAGAAGTTGTACCTAAATCTATAACGACAAAATTATTATCTGGATTCACTGCCAAAATCTTACCAGAAAATATGAGCGCATCCACTTTTAAGGGGTTTTCTTTTTGGGCCGCGCTTGTTGAGCGCACAACTATCGCCGGTAACTCTACCGACTCCCTTGGTTTACTCTCCAAGCTAGCGGAAGGTTTGCCACTTTTTATCGCATCTAACTCATCCTTAAGAAAACTAATCTGAGCTATCCTCTCTGTAAGCATAGTTTCCATCTCGCCTAAACGTTTTTCTACTGTATCTTTACCAACCTGCAAATCCTGAAGTTTCCGGTCTAAAGCTGATTTACGGCTATTTAAACTACCTAATTGCTTGATCAGCACTGCGCTTTCATTTTTAATATTTTTAAAACTATCCTGAATTTTCACTTTATCATTTCTTTCTCGCACTACTTCTTGAGACATACTATCTAGAAGCTTCTGATTATAATCTAACTGCCTTAGAAGATCTAGTTTTTCATTACGTAAACTATGAACATCTATCTCCAAAGCACCTTTATCTCTTTGCAGGGATTCATTGCTAATTTGTAAATTTCTTAATTCACTGCGCAGGGAAGTCAATTGTATTTCTAAATCGGTTTTTGCCTTAAGTATCCCTCCCCAATAAGCGTCAGTATTTTGCAAATCTACTTCTGGCTGGACAACTGCTGGCTGTTGACGTTGGCTCTTTAGTTTCTCGATTAACTCATCTCTTGTTTTGCTTACCAATTCAAACTTCTTCTGTAAATCACCCAAATTCTCAACTACTTTATCCCGATCAAGCCGCAGAGAATCAATTCTATCCTTATTGCCATTTAACTCAAGCTCCAACTGACTAATCTTATTGGTCAAGGTAGTATTCTCGCTTTTTAAATCATTACGCTCCCTAACCAATAGCTGTTGAGAACCAGTTGCTTGTAAAAAAAGAAAAAGGCATACTACGGAAAAACCTATTAAACCGATTATGATAAATTTTATCTTCTGTTCCATAACCCCCCCCCTAATTATGATTGGGCGAATACTCTTTCTAAAACTAGGCTAGCCGCCCCCATGGCTACAGCATTCTCTCTTAACTGGGAATAAACAATTTTTATTTCCGTTGTTACTTCGCGAAAAGCCCAATCCATAACTGTAGACCTGACTTTATTTAAAAAATCATCCCCGGCCTCTTCAAATCCGCCACCAATGACCACCACTTGCGGATTAAGTAAATTTACTAGATAGGCAATCTTAATCCCTAATCTTTTGGCTGCGCTTTCTAAAACAATAGCCGCTGTCTCATTCTTCGCGCGAGACGCGATAAAAACACTTTTTAAATCTATATTTTCCGTACTCGTTTGAGTAATCCGAAAGAATTCTTCCGCTTTATCTTTTTCTTGCGCTAAAAGTAATTTCAGGTCATCAACAATCCCCAGATCCATCTCCCAACGCTTCAGGAAACAAGGATTTCCGGTTGCGCAACTGAAGAGATCCTGCTCTTTATAATTATACACCGATATTTCACCGGCATAACCTAAAGAGCCGCGGTAAACCTCACCATTAATCATAATACCACAACCAACTCCAGAAAACATATAAAGAACATTTTTATAACCACCGGCTAAATCCAACCAATGCTCTCCGAAACAAGCGCTAGTTGCGTCATTTTCAATCAGCGCGGGTAGATTAAACTCTTTTTCCATCAATCCTTTTAATGGAAGGTCTACGGAAGCATAAGTATAATAATGATCCATCTTTTGCGGCCAATGGATTGAACCATCTTTCTTATTAATTAACCCGGCAATACCAACGCCAATACCTTTTATACTTTCAACATAACCTTTAGAGCGCCTTAAGATCTCGCGCACAATTTCCAAAAGACATTCGGAAATTTCTTTCACTGATGCTTGTGGCCGGGTTACTTGGGTCTTGGTAATAATATTTCCTTTTAAATCCACCAACAAACCAACCATATTCATTAGATTTAATCCTACTCCAATAGCGCATCCTGCGCGCGGGTTTAAATCTAATAATACTGGCCGGCGGCCGCCTTCAGACACATCAAGCTCTTTTTCATAAACCAGATTGCGCTTGATAAAATCATCAACATAATTAGAGATGGTTACCACATTCGTCCCCATCTTCTGTGAAATATCCGGCCGGCTTATCGGCCCAAGCTTCCTGAGTATATCAAGTATTTCAATGTTACGTTTTTCTTTTTCACTAAATACTTCTTTTTGTAAATCTAATATGTGCGACAATTATAAATACCTTTCTTAAGTAGTAAATATTTAACTTTCTTAGATAATAAATATTAAAATATTACCATTAATTTACTACTAAAAATGGCTTAAGTCAAGTATTTTCAGGTTAATACACATCAACCATTATAAATGTATGGTCTATAATTCCTGTAGTGGAAACGAGAACCAAATTTGTCTCCTTTGTCCCCAGATCAGAATATGCGCATTCAAAACCTGGGTTAGATACGCTGGGGGTCGCTTGCCCTAAATTTCCTGACCAAAGATATTGCAACTCTACCTGGTTGCAGCCGCTTGCCGGCATATTAACTAAAGATGAAACTGCGGTTTTCTGATCTTTCTCCAAAATATAATCATCGGATATTAACTCAGACCTACCCATTTCTAAAGCATTACTAGCATCTTTAAAAGATAAATCCAAGAACGTTTTTAAATTATACTCTAAGGGCTTATTTTCCTCAATCTCCTGAAGCCTTGCCTTAGCTAGTTTTGCAATTTCTTTTTGAGAATCTCCGGAGTTTTTAACCAAAGCACTATAATAATCCTTGGCCTTAACTAAATCGCCTTCCCATTGAGAAAGTAAACCCAATTGATAAAAGCTAGAAATGACCTGGGGAGTAATTGAAAGCTTAGCAGTTAACTTTTCAAAATAGCTTCTGGCTTCCTTAATATCCGTTAATACATACGCATCAATCATGGCGATTTTATAGACAGCCTCATCAAAATGCTTAGTCTCCGCATAAAGCTGAATCAATTGTAAGTAAAATTCTCTGGCTTTCTTATACTCCTTCATTTTTTCTAAGTTAAAAGCGCGCAAATAGATTTGTTCCTGATTAAAAACGTTTTTCTGGCCCAATTCATCTATTTTTTCATAAATTTTTTCAGCGTAAGCCATATCATATAAGCCTGTTGGTTTATAAACAAATAGGCTGGCAATTTCAAACAACTCCTGGATAAATTTATCAAGCGAAAGATCCTTTACTACCTTCTCGATATAAATATCATAAACGGTTTGTGCAAGCTCCAGGTTACCCTCTTTATAAAATCCCGCGGCGATTGTTTTAAGCTCAAAATCAGTAATTTTCTCTTCCAGGAGCTTATCCACGTAAAGTTTATAAAGCTCCCGAGCTTTTACCTTTTCTCCGGATGATAAAAGTGAGTCTGCGATATTCTTAACCAATAAAGCATCCTTAGTTGCTCCGGCATAAGCTTTTACATCTATGATTAGATCAATTAAAGCTTGTGCGTAAAAAGCATCCTGCTGTCCGCGATGAAACTGCCAAAGCAAAAGCCTGCTTTTAGGACGCAAGCAATCACTAACATCTGCTTCAGTAACAACTTTTTTGGCATTATCGACAATCTGATCGCGATAATTATTCCCGTTTGCGAAATAATCATCCCAAGATTGTTTTTCTTCCAAATAACTAAGTTGAGTGAAACGTGCGAGCGCCTTATAATAATTAATACAGGATTTGTTAGATTTATTTACAATTTTATAGTTATCCAGAAAATCTATAAATTCAGAGTATTGGTTTTCCTTAAAATATTTTATTTTTTCATTCTCAAAGCTCGCGCAGCCACAAGAGCCAACAGGATTATTGTCCTGGACAGCGACTGACTGGGAAAAAACAGGTATCAGAAAAAAAATACTAAACATAAATACTCTAAATTTTAAATTTACCCACATATCTCCTCCCTACTAAATCTTCTTGCCGCGAGTTTTTATCAAAACCGGATGTTTCCAAAACTCTCTGATAACATAATATGCCTTACGCGGCAGGCGCTTATTAATACCATTTTCCAACTGTTCACTTAAGGCAACAATACCAAACCATTCCTCATCCATATTCTTGTTACATTGGGCCCGAATATCAAAATAATAACTGCCGTTAGACCAGCCGTTTTGGGTATCATGAACACTCCAAGATGCCGGATTATCTGAATTATGTTTCCACCATTCATCTGTCCACTCAAATGATGTCCCACCGATACAATTTCCTTCCCCAATTTTATTATTCGCCAGATTCTCATAAATCTGATTCCATTGTGATTGCAAAAAGAATGCCTGCATATCCTGGTCTTCTCTCTTAAGATAGGCATCATAACAATCCGCACCGAATTCAGCCAAGAGTACCGGCTTATCAAATGTCATTCTTAAAGATTTAAAAAGATTGCCAAAAGTTTTACCGCGATAAATAATGCAAGCAACAAAATCAACGTCTGTGCAAAACTCATTGGCAAACTCTAACCCCACTAACTCCCCATTACCCAAGCCGACTGGGTGCAGAGGGTCGATTTTATGTATCTCTTTAGACAAATCATTAACAAAAGAATAATAAATCTTCGCGCGCATCGACTTTTGTTTCTGGGGGTTCGGTTCTTTATCGATATCTTCATTGCTCCATGCATTTACATATCCCAAACAAGAATAATTGTTTTCGTTTCCTAAAATCCACCCCAAGATACCCGGTTCATCTTTATACAAATTCACCATCGCGATAACATTGTTCTTTACTTTGCTTTGAAATTTATCATCGCCATAAAAAGGGCAAGGATACTCCCAAAAACCTAGCCAATCACCCATCAGCGTACGAATACCGTATAAATTATAAAAATCACGAATAACTTGTTTTACTTCTTCTGGATCTTCATGTGCTTGGTAAAGACGAATAGTATTAACCCCCATCTCTTTCATTAATTTGCCATCGGCTATCCAAGGTTTAGATTTATCGCTCCACCAATCATATTCATGGTTACTTCCTATCGCCACAGGATTATAACAAACACCTTTTATGATATAAAACGAACCATTAACGATTAATTGGTAATGCCGGTTAGGAAGTTTTTGAATACGCACGCCCGGGGTCGGTTGACACCTGGAAAGGACAAAAGGCAGAAAACAGAAAACAGAAAACAGAAAAACCCAAAAAACTATTTTCTGTCCTCTGCCTTCTATTTTCTGTCCTTTGCCTTTTAACTTCTTACTTCTGGCCTTATTCGAACTTAATTTCGTCAAGGTAGAAAGTAGCGCCTTCTGGATTATTGTCTATATTAGTTGACCAGGCAAAACCTCCGATAATATACGACATATCTTTGCCCTTTAAGTCGATAGTATACTGTGTCCACTCTTTGTTCAGGATCACCGGACCGATAGTCGCGCTGTCTGAATCCGAGAACTCTCCCATAATGCCACCAACCTTAAACTCTTCAATGCGCTCGCCGCCTTTTTCACCGCGCGCCCAGAAAGTCAGTTTGGTAGTTTTGGAAAGATCAAACCCCGCATCAAGATTACCCCAGTTGTTCGCTGGATTCTGCCAGAAAATTCCTGCCCAACGCGCTCCCTGAGCAGCTTTTCCATTATAAATTATCTTAATACAGGTATCTCCTAAATACGCATCTTCTTTTGAAGCGCCATCATATTTTATGTCGCCATAATCACCCATCCAACCAGAAGGAATAAAATGGTTGGCGATACTTGATCGGTCCGCGTAAATATAAAATGGCATAGCTTGCTGCTTTACGCCTTCTGACTTTAACTGCGTATCAACCTCGAATTTTATATCATCAAGATAAAATGTAGCTCCATCGGGGTTTAAATCCGCGGTGGTCGTCCAGCCAAAAGCACCATTAACGTAAGAAAGATCTTTACCCACTAAATTAACTGTGTACTGCTTCCAGGTATTCGTCAATTCAATCGGCCCCATCTCAACCATTACAGAATCAGGATATGTGCCCTTGATTCCGCCCGCCATTATTTTCTGGATTACCTCACCACCTTTTGCCCCACGCGCCCAAAAAGTAAGTTTGGTCATCCCAGTCAAATCAAACCCACCTTTTTTGTTTCCCCAGTTGTTCGCGGGATTCTGCCAATAAACACCTGTCCAACCTTGACCCTGTGATTTCTTAGCGCTATAGATAAACTGAATGCTCGTTACACCACTATGCGGATTATCCGCAGACTGGTCGTTCATTCTAATATCGCCATAATCACCCATCCAACCAGAAGGAATGTAATGGTTATCTTTGGCATTCTTATCCGAGAAAACCACAAACTCCTTAGGGCTGGCAGCTTTATCTTCGGCTACGGCCATTGCCGGAACCAAAAGGCCTAAAGCCAACAACATTACTAATAACTTTTTCATACCCACCTCCTATTATTGATTCTTGGTTATAGGTTTTAGGTTTGCGATATCCGCTAACTAAAAACCTTAAAAATTATTCATCCTTAAACCCGCTCCTTTCTCCTCCACAAAGATTATTTTCATTACTTATCTCATCCCCATTTCTTCTGATACATATAATACGCTTTACGCAACTGCCTTAAAAATGGGCTTAATTTTCCGTCACCCTGGCTAGCCATCCCCAACCACTCTTCATGCATATATCCGTCAGGAAATGGGCCTGCCCATAATCCTTTTGTATCATGAATCGCCGGTTCATAAGCCTTCCACCATTCATCCATCCACTCAAAAACTACTCCACCCAAGGCATTACCCTGGTTTCCAGTGAAAGCCATATTGCCGGCAATATCATCCCAAGAACCTAAATGATATTGCGCTTGCAACTCTTCAGATTCATCCAAACTCTTACCTTCGGCGTAAGCCGGACAGCCAAACTCAGTAATAAAAGCCGGTTTACCTGTTTGTTCTTTTACCTGTCTCCAAAAAGCACCAAAACCATAATCCCCGCGATAAGCATTCGTGCCAAAGATATCTATATCCGGAGCATGCTTGCCAAATTTATCTAAGAATAGAATGTCTCCACTGCAAATAGCCACGGGATGCTCAGGATCTATAGATTTAATTATTTTTGCTACTTCATTAACAAATTTAAAATAAACCTCCGGCTGCTCATTAGCATTACAGGCATAACCGTAAACATTTTCATTACCCAAAAGCCAAAATAATATATACGGCTCATCCTTAAATTCATTAACCATCTTGGTAACTGATTCAATCATATTCTTCTGATGAATTGGGTTATTATAATCTGTACCCGGATTCCAAGCTGCCCCGGAGCCAATAGCATATTTGCCAAGAAAATCTCCCATGATCACCCGAATACCATAAGTATTATAAAGATCGCGCATTAATTCCTTATCCACCTTTAAAGGGTGGTGATAAAGCCGGATGGTATTTACACCCATCTCCTGCATTAATTTAAAATCACCCACCGCCGGTTCATCGGGATCCTGTAAATTATTCTTATTTTTATCAACAAACGCATCATAAGGGCCGTCAATTTTACCATTTTGGTTAAAGTCTTCTTTCATCCAATTGCCTAAGGTACCATCATCCGGAGACTGGCCAACTTTCGTAGGCGCATAAGTAATCCCTTTGATAATATAAGGCTTATCCTCAACTAATAATTGCCAATCATCATTTTCATATTGCACTAAGCGCACCTTACCCTTACCCACTCTTTTCTTAATATTTAAAGAATCCGCGGTAGGCTTAATCTTCTTTGCCTCAAGCGCTAAATCAACTTTAACAAACTTCCCCGGATTGACTGTGGCGGTATCATTAGAGATATCATTATCAAAACCATTTATAATGTCAATCTGGGCACCTTCTAATTTTACCCCGAGCTGCGGATTACGCATAAGTAAAAAGTTAATTTTAGCAATTGCTGCCTGGCCCACATACCAAGGTGTATGCCAATAAGTCCAGCCATAACTTCCGGGAAAATGCACCACAATCGCGTAATAACATTTAATTGCCTGAGTAATTAAACCGGCTTTCTCAAAGATCAATCCGCTACAGAATAATTTCACCCCTTGCGGTTCACTGGAGGTAGTCCATTTAACAAATGCCGCCTCTAAATCCGGAGAATAAAGAAAATCCCAGAGATCACCCTCCAGGCGCTTATCTTTAATTACCTGCTTAAAAATCGGGTCCTTTCTTACCGCGCTGTTATTAGGATAAACGCCTTCTCCTACTGCCTCAATTAAACCTTTTTGATCAAGAACAACATACCTATAATCTTTGCTTCCGACATTTTGAAATTCACCGTATTTTGTATAATCAACAAAATCTTCCTTACCTGGGTCAAATAAAACTAACTTTGTCACCAACTGGCTAACTTTTTTCTTAACTTCGACTTCAATTGACCCGGTTTCAATTTTTTTGATGCTTTGTTCCGCGGCCAGCCTAAGCGACCAAAACCAACCACGCGGATCCCAGGCTTGGCCATAAGAATATTTATCCATAATTACTTTAAACATCTTCTTGGCCTGATCATTTTTCTGCTGGCGCATCAAGCTTTCCGCCTGAATAAAATAACAGGTCGCCACATCATTTAAAGCCTGCACCGCTTCAATCTCTTTTTTATTCTTCGGCAAAGCCGTCAATAACTTTTGTTCCTTCTCCGCCTCATCCTTATATAAATCAATGCACTCTTGAGTATATTTAAAGGTAGCTTCAATATCCTTTTTTCCGTGAGCAATCCAAGACTTCGTGGTCAACTCACCTGAAGAAAGCTTGTTTTCCGCAAAACAAAAAACGTTAAGAAATAAAACAAGAAAAGCTGCCGTACAAATTCGAAATCCTAAATTCGAAATCCTAAACAAATCCGAAATCCCAAATCCAAAAACCAAAACAGGCCCTTGTGAAGCTTCAAGCTTAAAGTTTCGGGTTTGTTTAGAATTTAGAGTTTCGAGTTTAGGATTTAACATATTATCCAACTAATGCCCCTTGAGTTACGCCCTTAATAATATACTTCTGCATTACAAGATAAACTATAATAATCGGTAAAGCCGTTATGGTAAGCCCCGCCATAAGTAAGGGATAATTTGTCACAAACTCGCCCTGGAATGTCTGCAAAGCTACCTGTAACGGCATAAACTGGCGATTATCAAAAATAATTAAAGCCAAAATATACTCATTCCATACCGCCAAAGCATTAAAAACTACGACTACCGCTAAAACCGGTTTAGATAGCGGCAGGGCAACATGAAACCACAGCCCAAATTTAGAACAACCATCAATACGCGCGGCATCTTCTAATTCTTTAGGCATCTTATCAAAAAAAGTTTTAAGCAAAAATATACTTGTGGATAACCCCACGTTAATCATGCAAAGTATATAACCAATCGGAGTATTTCTTAAATGCAGTTTATTTAATAAAACATATAACGCGACAAAACTTCCCGGTATCGGGATCATCATTGCCGCCATAAACATAATAAACAACCACTTGCTTCCCGGAAAACGTAAACGGCTAAAAGCATAAGCCGCCATGGAAGAAACCATTACAATTCCAAAAACTACTGCCACAGTATAAAATATACTATTAAGAAAATTGCGGCCAAAACCACCCTCCGCCCAAGCTAAAACATAATTAGCAAAATGAAACTGCCGCGGGATAAGCGAAATATCCTTAAATATCATATCCTGACTTTTAAGGCTCGAAACAATCATCCATAAAAGCGGATAAAGACAAGTGATTGCCACGCTGATAAGGAATAAATGAATCAGCGTATTCACAACTATCTTCTTGGTTTTATAATAAAGTACATTTTTCATTTTCTTAAAACTAACGCTCCTTCTTGGAAAATCTATACTGGATAAACGAAATAACTACCAACACCAAACCAAAAGTAATCCCTTGCGCGCAAGCATAGCCAAAACGCGATGAGCCGCGCATAGAAGCCAAAATTCTTAATACCGGAACGGAAGTATGCCCGGCAAACTCTCCTCCCACCAAACTCACAATTAAAACAAATACCTGCATCGTGCCTAAAACCGTAAGTATCGCCACTAAAACCACAACCGGTATCATCAACGGAATAGTAATTTTTCTAAATGACTGCCAGGCATTTGCCCCATCAACACGCGCCGCCTCATAAAGTTCGCGGGGAATAGTTTGCAAACCAGCCAAGAAGATTAAGAACCCCCAACCAAAACCTTTCCAGCAATGCACAATCGCCACGGTAGTCAGAGCAGTTTTCGGATCGGACAACCAGTTATGTGCCAGGCTAGGAAGCCCTATCCCAATTAACGTACGATTAATGATATTTGCTCCATCAATGTCATTAATAATAAAACGCCAAGCCATCCCCACCACGACTTCCGATAAAACCGGGGGAATGAAAAAAATTACCCGATAGAAATTCTTCATTTTTATTTCCCGGTCGCATGCCCAGGCAAGCATAAAAGCCAGGATATTCTGCAAGGTGAGCGCGATCAAAGTAATGTAACTGGCATTCCACATCGCGCGCCACCAGTTAACATCCTGCAGAAAAATTTCTTTAAAATTATCTAACCCCACAAATACCTTGG
>JAPLMA010000017.1 GCA_026387255.1 Candidatus Omnitrophota bacterium
AAAGTTTCTTTAGGGCTTAAGCAGAGATTATCTGATCCTTGGAAAGATATTGAGGGTAAATTCACAATCGGCTCAAAAGTAAAAGGCAAGGTGGTGAATATCCTGCCCTACGGAGTTTTTGTGGAACTGGAAAAAGGCATTGAAGGCTTAATTCATGTTTCCGAGATCTCCTGGACTAAGCGCGTGAATAATCCGGGTGAGATGTTTGCCGTCGGAGATACGGTAGAAACTCAGATCTTAAGCGTCGAAAAAGATTCCCGCAGGATTTCACTGAGCTTAAAACAGTTAGAGCAGAATCCCTGGTTGGAAGCAGAAAGTAAATATCCGGTGGGTACCAGCATATCCGGTAAGGTACGCGGCTTCACGGAGTACGGGGCATTTGTGGAGTTAGATTCTAACCTGGAAGGGATGATTCATGTATCGGATATCTCCTGGACTAAGAGAATCGGCCATCCCCAAGATGTTTTAAAGAAGGGCCAAAAGATTGATGTTTCGATACTTTCGGTTGATGCGACTAATCGCCGGATTGCTTTAGGATTAAAGCAATTGCAGGAGAATCCTTGGATTAAAATTGCCCAACGCTATCCTTTGGATACGCAATTAGAAGCGGAGGTCTCTAGCCTTACTGAATTCGGGGTATTTGCCAAGATTGATGATGAATTGGAAGGCCTGATTTATTCCAGCGAAATTGACAAAGAAACAGTTGCGAATTTGAAGCCCGGAGATAAAATAAAGGTAAAAGTAATCAAGGTGGATGTGGAGCAGGCTAAGATTGGCTTAACGGCAAGGCTCTAAAGAATAGACTGTTGCTGTAGGGGAGGTTTAAACCTCCCCTACAGCTTACTAATTATGGATATCGATAAGCAATTAGAAATAATTAAAAGGGGCGTCTTAGAGATAATCTCTGAAGATGAGCTGCGTAAGAAGCTCACACAGAGCATTAAAACTAAGCGCCCCTTAAAAATTAAAGCCGGTTTTGATCCGACTGCTCCGGATTTGCATTTAGGCCATACTGTGCTTTTAAGAAAGTTACGCCAGTTCCAGGACCTGGGGCATGAAGTTTATTTTTTGATTGGTGATCTTACCGGTCAAATTGGCGATCCTACCGGCCGTTCAGAAAAAAGAAAGCAGCTTACCAGAAATGAAGTTCTCGTGAATGCAGAATCATACAAAAAACAAGTTTCTAAAATTTTACATACTAGGAGTAAAAGCCTTAAGATTAGATTTAATAGCGAGTGGCTTAAGAAAATAAACATATTTGGTTTATTGTCTCTAACTACGCATTCTAGCGTTGCCCAGATGCTTGCCAGAGAAGATTTTAAGAAACGTTATGTTAATGGAGAAGATATCTCAATTCTGGAGTTTTTGTATCCTTTGATACAGGGATATGATTCCGTAGAGCTCAAGGCAGATGTAGAATTAGGCGGAACTGACCAGAAATTTAATCTTTTAATGGGGAGGGAAATGCAGAAGGATTACGGTCAGCCACCACAGGTGGTTATTACTATGCCTCTTTTAGAGGGCACGGATGGTGCGCAAAAAATGAGTAAGTCTTATGGAAATTATATCGGTATTAATGAATCGGCCAAGGAAATGTTTGGAAAAATCATGTCTATTTCCGACGAGCTAATGCTTAAATATTATGAGTTGCTCACGGATGAAGATTTAAATAAGATTAAACAGATGCATCCTAAAGAAGCAAAGGTAAATCTAGCCAAAATTATAATTTCGCAGTATCATTCAACGCAGGCTGCAGAAAAAGAGGCAGAGGAGTTTAGCCGTGTATTTTCGCAAAAAGAAGTTCCTCTTGATATGCCTAAATTTAAAACTGACGGTAAAAAAAACATTCTGGCTATACTTATTGAAAGTAAATTGGTCGCTAGCGGCAATGAAGCTCGCCGATTGATTAATCAGGGAGCAGTCAGTTTTAACAATGTTAGAATCGAAAAAGATGATTTTATTCCGCTTGAATCCGGCATCCTCAAAGCCGGCTCCCGTCGCTTCCTCAAACTCCTGTAGACAGTCTATGCAACCGCATGTACCTCAGTCAGTTCTGTAAGAAATATTCCTCTTCCTAAAATTTAATTGTTAGATTTTACTATCTTCTGCGTCAATTGTAACAGAAGGAGGAAAGCCCATGCCATCATATGCGCGTAAGCATCAACTGCAACAGTCGTTAGTGTATCATGCGTTTAGCCGAAGCAATGGCCGCAAGGTAATTTTCCAAGAATCTAAGGATTTTGATCATTTTAAGATGCTACTTTGTGAATATAATAATAGGTTTGATTCGAAAATATACCATTGGGTTATTATGCCGACCCATTATCACCTTGTGTTTGAATTCGAATATCCGGAAATAATTTCTAAATTTATGGCAGGATTACATCGGGCGTATAGCCATTATTACCATAAGCAATATAACGCGGTGGGTTTTTTATGGCAAGGCAGATTTAAATTGCAGCCGATACAAAAAGATTTATATTTAAAAAATTGCGGTAAATATGTGGAAAGAAATCCGGTGCGCGCGGGAATGGTTGCAGAGGCCTGCGAATATGCGCATAGTAGTGCGCGATTTTATTGTTTAGGACAAGAGGATGGCATAACGCGAGTTAGCCCTGATTTTGAAGACTTCGGAAAAAGCGCTGTCCAGCGACAGGCAGCTTATAAAGAATTCCTGGAAGCTTCTGATAGCCAAGAGGAAGCTTATTTCTCGAATATAGAGGTTCCTTGTGGTGATCAAGAATTCTTACGGAGGCTAGTGAAGATAGGCAGGCATTTTTCTCCGAGAAGGCAAGGCAGGAAAGCTTCAATATTTGTTTTGTAACCATCTGACTTTAATGGGATTACGTACACTGTCTACATAATACATATAATTATATGTATTATTATATTGACAAGTAATTAAAATTATGTTATATTTTAAGCAAGTGAATGAAGGATGGAATAGCTTTATTTGGGATTTGAACCGAGAAACAATAAGCATCCATAAGCATGGGATAGATTTTACTACTGCTTCAAAAGCATTTAAAGATCCAAAAAGAAAGATTTATATTGATTCAAAACATAGCTTGAAAGAAGAAAGATTATTTTGCATTGGTAAAGTTGCAAAAAGGATTGTAACTGCAAGGTTTACTTACAGAGATGATAAAATAAGAATTTTTGGAGCTGGTTATTGGAGAAAAGGAAAGGTTTATTATGAAAAGAAAGACTGAAGATTTAAATATGCCTATTGGGAAGCTCGCGAGGGTAAAGGATTTTCTTCCATCGCCTGCAGAGTTAGTAACTTTCGAGGAAACGGTTAAAGTTACCATTGCGCTTAATAAGAAGAGTGTTGAATTTTTTAAACACAAGGCAGGGCAGTATCATACAAAATATCAGAAAATGATACGTGAACTTCTTGATAAATATGTAATGCAATACTCTTAGTCTTACTGCGCCTCGTAGTTAGTCTACAGGAAAGCCCCAATATTTGTTTCATAACCATCGATCCTTAATAGGATTACGTACACTGTCTACGATTATGCTTTATTTTGCGGGAGATTAGAGATATAATAATTAATTATGCTTTGGACAATAATCGGCGCAATGGCAGCTACGTTAACTATGTTTTCATTCGTTCCGCAGATATTCAGGTCGCTCAGGACTAGATCTGTTCATGACGTAAGCCCAGTTACATTATTCCAACTTTCCACAGGTGTTTGTTTATGGATGATCTATGGAATCGCCCGGGGAGATCCAATAATTATAATTGCTAATGCAATAACTTTAATAACATTATCCGTACTAATATATTTATATTTTAAATTTGGAAAAAGTGGACAGTAGGGGAGGTTTAAACCTCCCCTACTGTTATCGTTAATTAAAAAGGGGGTAGAATGAAAGGGATAATTCTTGCCGGCGGCAAAGCGACGCGGCTTTACCCAATTACCAAAGGCGTATGCAAGCAGATGCTGCCGATTTATGATAAGCCGATGATTTATTATCCACTTTCCGTATTAATGCTGGCTGGAATTAAAGATATTTTGATAATTTCTACTTCCAAGGATACCCCGAGATTTAAGGATTTACTCGGGAGTGGCCATGATTTGGGAATAAAATTTTCTTACATCGTCCAGCCTGAGCCAAAAGGTATCGCGCAAAGCTTTATCATTGCTGAAGATTTTATCGGCCACGATAGCGTTTGCCTTATCTTAGGCGACAATATCTTTTATGGTTATGATTTAAGCGAACTTCTGCAGCGATCGGCAAAGTTAAAAAGTGGGGCAATTGTTTTTGGTTATACGGTTAGAGATCCTCAGCGCTATGGCGTGTTGGAATTTGACAAAAAATGTAAGGTGATTTCAATTGAAGAAAAACCCAAGAAAGCAAAATCTGATTGGGCAGTTTCAGGATTGTATTTTTATGATAATCAGGTGGTGAAGATTGCTAAGAATATTAAGCCTTCCGCAAGGGGGGAGCTTGAG
>JAPLMA010000083.1 GCA_026387255.1 Candidatus Omnitrophota bacterium
TTTACATGAACTTAATAGTATTAAGAAGGAGTTTAAAATTAATGATGGTTTAGGCCTGGATTCATTAATTCGTTTGCCGGGGATTCTATCGCTCAAGGAAGATAAACCGATCGGCGCGCATATTTGGGAGAAACTTAGGCCTGTTTTTTTACAGGCACTGATGAGCTTATTAGTGGCGCGCCAGAAAGAGGGTAAAGCCTTGGCGGGCTTATTAAACAAAAGAAGTGCTTTGTTAAAGAAAGACCTGGTTTTTATTAAACGGCGTTTTGTGGTCGCCGTAAAAAATAAACTTAAAAAGATTCAAGCGGAGGATGAGCGTTTGGCTTTTTTAAAAGGTGCAGATGTTGCTGAAGAGACGGATCGCCTGCATTTTCATATCAATAATTTTCAGCACAAGATTGCCCAAGGCGGTGCAGTGGGTAAAGAGCTGGATTTTATTACTCAGGAGATGCAGCGGGAGGCGAACACCTTGTCCGCCAAGTCGTTTGATTTGATTATTTCAGGCCGCGCCGTAGAAATGAAGAGCCAGATTGAGAAAATTCGCGAACAGGTGCAGAATATTGAGTAGTGAAAGCCGCTAAAAGACAAAAAAAGCCAGGGAAAATCTTTGTGATCAGCGGGCCATCAGGCTCAGGCAAAACTACCCTTTTGTCGAGCTTAATTCAAGATAAGAAAATCGGGAAATTATTAGTAAAATCCTGCTCTGTTACTACGCGGCCAAAGCGTTCTAAAGAAAGAGAGGCCAAGGAGTATTTTTTTGTCACGCTTTTAGAGTTTAGGCGCCTGTTAAAAGCGAAGAAAATTCTTGAATGGACTAGGTATTTGGGTTATTATTACGGAACGCCTAAGGGGCCGCTGGAAAAGCAGCTTAAAAGCTCAAAGAGCGTTGGTTTGTGCCTGGATCTTAAGGGCGCTAGGATTCTTAAAAAAATATATCCTCATAATACAGTGACGATTTTTGTTTTACCGCCTTCGTTGAGTGTGCTTAAGGAAAGGATTCAAAATCGATGTCGGCAGACTAATCCACAGGAGGTAAAGCAACGTATGTTGCTTGCGGGTAGAGAGCTTCGGGCAGCCGGGAAATTTGACTATTGTGTTTTGAATCAAAATTTAACGGTGGCGCTTAAAGAATTAAAAAATATTTTTTTGCGGGAAAGTAGCGTTTAATATATTACACCGGGGGTAAAAAATGGATTATCAGGGAAGAGAAAAACTTTTAGACAAAAGTATGGGGTCAATTTATAAATTAGTAATTTTGGCTTCTAAAAGGGCTTTAGAAATTGCCGAAGGCCAGCCGAAATTAGTGGCGGACGATGCCTCGGTAAAACCTTCGACTGTAGCCTTACATGAAATTGCGGCCGGCAGGATTGAGGCGAGGAAAATTAAAGCAAAAGAATAATGAAAAAAGCCGAAAAAAATATCATCTTAGGTGTAACTGCTAGTATTGCTATTTATAAGTCCTGTGGCCTTATCCGCAGGCTTAGGGAATGCGGGTTGGCAGTGCATGTGGTGATGACCAAAGAAGCGCAGGAATTAATTAAGCCGATTGTTTTTCAGAGCTTAAGCGGTAATCGGGTTTATCCCGGAGGGATATTTGATGCGCCGGATATCTGGGATATTGAACATGTCGCTTTGGCGGCTAAAGCGGATTTGATTGTTATTGCTCCGGCAACCGCTAATATTATTGCCAAGCTCGCTGCCGGCATTTGTGATGATCTTTTAAGTTGTACGGTTTGTGCAAGCAAGGCAAGAGTATTAATTGCTCCGGCGATGAATGAGAATATGTACCAAAATAAAATAACACAGAGTAATGTTGCAAAATTAAAGAGCTGTGGTTATAAATTTATTGCTCCTTCGAGAGGATTGCTTGCTTGTGGAGTAGTGGGAGTAGGTTGCTTAGCAGAGACTGACCAGATTGTAAAAGAAGTTAAAAAATTATTATAGTTTTGGCGACGTAGCCAAGTGGTAAGGCAGTTGTCTGCAAAACAACTATTCAGCGGTTCAATTCCGCTCGTCGCCTAAATTTTAGCGGGCAAGTGGTGGAATGGCATACACGAAGGACTTAAAATCCTTTGGCCGTAAGGTCGTGAGGGTCCGACTCCCTCCTTGCCCAGAAATTCAGAACTAAGAACTAAGATTGAAGAATTAGGAAAAATTTTACCAGGATTTGATGTGGTTTTCTTAGATCTTAATTCTTCTATCTTAGTTCTGCCTTATTGGGCTCATAGCTCAGTTGGTTAGAGCGTTTCCTTGACATGGAAAAGGCCGGGGGTCCGAATCCTCCTGGGCCCATAAATTTTCACGAAGTGGAAATTTACTCCGAGGATACCTAAATAAACAAATATAGGTTTGACGAGGAGTATTGCGAAAAGAAATAAAATATGGATCTAAATACCTTAAGACATTCTTGTGCGCATGTGATGGCTGAAGCAGTAAAAGAGCTTTGGCCAGAGGTAAAATTGGCGATTGGCCCGGCAATTGAAGATGGTTTTTATTATGATTTTGACAAGCAAGAGCCATTTAGCGATGAGGATTTGCTTAGTATAGAGAAGGAGATGCAAAAGATTATTGCTCGCGATGAGCCTTTTGTGCAAGAAGAGTTAGATAAGATAAAGGCGATTGAGTTATTTGAAGGCTTAAAGGAGAAATATAAAATAGAGCTGATTCAAGGCTTAGCGGACAGTAAGGTTCTTATTTATAAAACCGGCAATAGTTTTATAGATTTATGCCGTGGTCCGCATATAAAATCAACCGGGCAGATCAAGGTTATTAAATTATTATCGGTGGCCGGGGCATATTGGCATGGGATTGAAACTAACCCTATGCTGCAAAGGATTTACGGTACTTGTTTTGATACGCAAAAAGAATTAGATGAATATTTAAAAAATTTAGAAGAAGCTAAGCTCCGTGACCATAGAAAACTGGGCCCCAGTTTAGGATTCTTTGATATTTATCATGAGGAGGCCGGCGCCGGATTAGTTTTTTACCATCCTAAGGGAGCGCTTTTGCGTACGATCATTGAGGATTATGAAAGAAAAGAACATCTCAAGCGTGGGTACGAAATCGTGATTACTCCGCATATTATGCAGGCGGGTTTATGGAAGACTAGCGGACACTATGATTACTACAAAGATAATATGTATATTTTAAATGTTGAGGATGATAAACCCGCCAAAAATATTGGCGGGTCTGCCGAGAATCGTGGCGGAGAATATGTTTTAAAACCGATGAATTGCCCGGGACATATTTTGATTTATAAATCTAAAACCAGGAGTTATAAAGATTTACCGATTCGGTATTTCGAGCTAGGTACAGTTTATCGCCGGGAAAAGGCCGGTGTTTTACATGGGCTTTTGCGAGTGCGCGGGTTTACCCAGGATGATGCGCACATATTTTGTTTACCAAAGCAGTTAAGCGATGAGATCAAAAAGATTATTGATTTTGTTTTTGATACGATGAAGGTTTTCGGATTTGATAAGGTAAGTATTGAATTAAGTACGCGCCCGGAAAAATCTATCGGTTCGGATGAAGATTGGCAGCTAGCCACGGAAGCTTTAGAAACGGCATTGAAAGAAAAAGGTTTAGCTTATGAAGTTAACGTAGGCGATGGCGCTTTTTACGGCCCAAAAATTGATATAAAATTAAAAGATGCGCTTAAAAGGTCATGGCAGTGCGCGACCATTCAATGTGATTTTGCTCTTCCTAAAAGATTTGATTTAGCTTATATTGATGATGCGGGTAAAAAACAACAGCCGATTATGCTGCACCGGGTTTTATTAGGCAGCCTGGAGCGTTTTATCGGCGCTCTGATTGAACATTATAAAGGAGAGCTTCCTCTATGGTTGGCTCCTACGCAGGTCTTATTGATTCCAATCAAAGAGACAGTTTATGCTTACGTGCAAGAAGTAAAAGAAAAGTTATTGCAAAGCAATATTCGCGTAGAGATAGATTCCGGCAATGAAACTTTAAATAAAAAGATTCGCAATGCCGAGATGAATAAGATTCCTTACTGTTTAATTTTGGGGGATAAAGAAGCCCAGCAAGGCACGGTTAGTGTGCGTAAAAAAGGAAGTCAAGACCAAGGCGCAGTTGCCTTAAAGGAGTTCGTGGATAATTTAATTAACCAGATTCAGGAACATAAATAAAAGAGGGAGGAAGCCATAAAAAAGTTCACGCGTATTAACGACAGGATCAGTTCACCGCAAGTTCGAGTTATCGGCCATGACGAAAGTCAGTTAGGGGTAATGTCTGTGCAGAGGGCCCTGGAGATTGCTAATCAGCAAGAGCTAGATTTAGTGGAGGTTGCTCCCGCGGCTACTCCGCCGGTTTGCCGGATTATTGAGTACAGTAAATTTAAATATGATTTGGAGAAAAAAGAGCGAGAAGCTAAAAAACATCAGAAACAGGGCCGCCTCAAAGAAATCCGGCTTAAGCCCAATATCGATGAACATGACTTTGAAACCAAGGTGAAGCAGGTAGTAAATTTCTTAAAGAAAAAAGACAAAGTTAAAGTTAACCTTTTCTTCCGTGGCAGGCAGATGGAACATTTAGATCTAGGGAGAAAGGTTCTCGATAAATTTATTCTTGATACGCAGAATGAAGGGCAGGTAGAAAAAACACCGTCACTAGAAGGCAGGATTATGTCCTTTGTAATTGCACCAAAGTAAGATATAATAAATGTTCGTAAGTTAAGCGTTCATTGAGGAGATCAAATGGGAAAGTTAAAAACAAAACGCGGGGTAGCTAAACGTTTTAGAATTACTAAAAAAGGTAAAGTTAAGTATTCACCTGGCGGGAAAAGCCATTTAGCTTCATCTAAGAAAACAAAAAAAATAAGAAATTTAAGGAGACGCAGGACACTGGCGGGTAAAAAAGAAGTAAGATTTATCAAATCTATGCTACCTTATGGGTAGATTGTAGGTAAAATAATATTTCCCCTTCGCAGGGGCTTGAGGGTCATTTTTCCTCAGGCGCCGGATGATGAGGGGAAAATGAGGAGAATAATAATGGCAAAGGCTAAACACAGTGTAGCTACACGTAAAAGAAAGAAGAAGGTCCTTAAGCAGGCCAAAGGGTTCTGGGGGGATCGCAGTAAGCAATATCAGCAGGCCAGAAGAGTATTGGTGCATGCGCTCAGATATGCTTACCGAGATCGCCACAATAAAAAGCGTGAATTTCGCAGTCTCTGGATTGCCCGGATTAATGCGGCGTGTCGAGAAGTTGGTATTTCCTACAGCGTATTTATGAATGGGCTTAAGAAATCTAAGATTGCTCTGGACCGTAAGATTTTGGCGGATTTAGCAGTAAGAGATAATAATGCATTTAAGAAGTTAGTCGAAAAAGTAAAAGGATGAAACACTAAATTCGAAATACTAAACTCTAAACAAACTTGAAACACGAAATTTCAAACGTTAATATTTGAGTTTTAGATTTAGGATTTGTTTAGGGTTTCGAGTATAGGATTTAGAGTTTATCCCGGAGATACTATGTATGTAATTATTGTTGGTTGTGGAAGGGTGGGCTCAGAGCTGGCCAAACTTTTATCTGGCGAAGGCCATGATGTGGTAGTCATTGATAAAAAACCAGAGGCACTTAAGCGCCTGGGGGATACTTTTAATGGCTTAACCATGGTCGGTAATGGTTTTGATTTAGCTCTTTTAAAACAGGTAGGCATTGAAAAAGCGGATGCTTTTTGCGCTGTAACTGATGGAGATAATACCAATTTAATTAGTGCCCAGGTGGCCAAAAAGATTTTTAGCGTGCCCAAAGTTTTTGCCCGGGTTTATGATCCGCAGCGCGCGCATATTTACGCGGCTCTGGGTTTGGATATTATTAGTGGCACAATGCTTTTTTCTGCTATGCTGCGAGATAAAATTATTGAAAGCAGGTTTTCCAGCTATTTAATCGAATCCAAGGATTTAGGAGTTATGGAAATTGAAGCTAAAAATGATTTAGTCGGCAAAACCATTCAGGATATAAATATTCCGGGAGATTTTATTGTCGTGGCTTTGCGTAGAATGCAGGCAGTTGTGATTCCGGAACCTAAAACTGTTTTAAGAAATAAAGATATCCTCATGGGGGTAGTAAAAGTTTCTAGTCTTCAGGCGGTTAGGGAAAAGTTTCATTTAGGGGAAAAATAGAAATGTTTATTTTAATTGTCGGCGCGGGGAAAGTGGGTTATTTTCTGGCTAAAAGGCTTTGTCAGGGCAAGCATACGGTTAGTGTTATCGATAAAGACCGCCAGATTTGTGAAGAGCTGGCTAAGGAATTAGATGCTTTGGTAGTTAATGGCGATGCCTGCGACCCGAAAATATTGGAAGAAGCCGGGATATCGCGGGCGGATGTTTTAGCCGCGGTTACTGGTGATGATGAAGATAACCTGATTATCTGTCAGCTGGCTAAAGAAAAATTTAACCTGCAACGCACCGTAGGCCGGGTAAATAATCCTGATAATGAACATACTTTTAATGAGCTCGGCATTGATGTGCCGGTTGATTCCACCAAGATCATTGCTAAGATTATCGAAGAAGAAGTTTCTTTCTCGGATTTCGTAAATTTAATGAGTTTTAAGCGCGGCAAGCTGGCGATTGTGCGTGTGGACCTTCCAAATGATGCCCCGGTGATTAATCGGCAAGTAAAAGATATTGCTTTACCTAAAGATGCGGTATTAGTTTCGATTGTCAGGGGGGAAGAGGTCATTCTCCCCAAAGGTGATACAGTGCTTAAAACTGGGGATGATGTCATTGCGCTTACTTTAATCGGTAATGAACCGCAGCTACTAAATCTTTTAGCCGGGAAGCTTTAAAGAGATGAGATTTAAACCTACCTTAAATATTATCTTCGGGATAACCACAGAAATTTTCTATGTTTGTTTTATCATGCTGGCCGCGTTTTTGATCTGCTGGGTAATATATTTCAAACTATGATTCTTAAAACCCGCCTCGAAGATTTAAAGATCATTGGTTTCTATCTGGGGAAAATAATATTGGGATTAGCCTTAACCATGGTGATCCCTATTTTAATTGCCTTATGTTTTGGAGAAACTAACCCTGCCCTGGATTTTTTCATTAGTATTGAGGTATCTGTTTTATTAGGTTTACTCCTCGTTAAAATCTGCCAGACGGATAAAGATTTAAATTGGATGCAGGGTATGATTGTGGTTAGTTTGTCTTGGGTGGTGGCGATGATTTTAGGAGCGATTCCGTTATATTTAAGCGGCCATTGGAAATCTTTTTTAGATGCTTGTTTTGACGCCATGAGCGGATTTGCGACAACCGGTTTGGCCTTGGTTCAGGATCTAGACCATCTTTCTTATACGCATAACCTTTGGCGACATTTAATTATGTTTTTAGGAGGGCAGGGGATTGTAGTGATTGCGCTTTCTTTATTTGTGCGCGGGTTTTCCGGCGCGTTTAAAATGTACGTGGGTGAAGCCCGGGATGAGAAGATTATGCCCAATGTTATTAATACCTCTAGGTTTATTTGGTTGGTCAGTATTGTTTATCTGATTTTGGGTACCTTGGCTCTGGGGGTAACCGGGATACTGAACGGGATGAAACCGCTGAATGCCTTTTTTCATGGCGCCTGCGTATTTATGGCGGCTTTTGATACCGGAGGATTTAGTCCGCAGTCGCAAAATATACTTTATTACCATAGCTTTGCTTATGAGGTGATTACCGTAATCCTGATGGTTCTGGGGGCACTTAATTTTAAACTGCATTATCATTTATGGATGGGGAATCGTAAGGAATTAATTAAAAATATTGAAACGCGGACTCTTTTTATTACCATCCTTGTTACTTTTTCTATTGTGGCGGTGGGTTTAGCGCAAACAGGAATTTATCCGGCGGCAACCATGCTTTTCCGTAAAGGATTTTATCAGCTTATCTCCGGACACACCGGGACTGGTTTTCAGACTATTTATGCTCAGCAGTTTGGCACGGATTGGAATCAATTGGCATTGGTCGGGGTAATTTTAGCGATGGCTCTGGGCGGAGCAGTCTGCTCGACTACCGGGGCAATTAAAATGTTGCGCATCGGGATTATTTTTAAAGCCTTTAAAGAAGACCTCAAGAGGATCATTATGCCGGAAAGGGCAATTGTCATTGAGAAGTTTCATCATATTAAAGAGGTATTTTTAGAGGATAAGTTGGTGAGAAGCGCTTTAATGATTACTCTGGCTTATATAATTTTATATGGCCTAGGCGCATTAATTGGAATGTTTTATGGTTATCCTTTTATCGGGGCACTTTTTGAGTCTACCTCTGCCGCAGCTAATGTGGGACTATCTTGTGGCATTACCAATATTACCATGCCGGCCGCGCTGAAGGTCACTTATATATTACAGATGTGGGCCGGCCGCCTGGAGTTTATGTCAGTATTTACCATTCTGGGGTTTTTATTTGCGAGCCTTAAAGGAAAATGAAGAAAAATTTTAAATTAACCTTAATAATTTTATTTTTAGTTTTTAGTCCGCAGAGGGTTGTTTTTTCGCAGAGCTTAAGTAGTGGCGAGTTAATTAGAAATGCAAAGGAATATGATGGCAAATTAGTTGTTTATTCCGGAGAAGTTATCGGAGATGTAATGTTGCGGGGTGATTTTGCCTGGGTAAATATAAATGATGGTGAGAATGCATTGGGCGCCTGGATGAGCGCTGCTTTGGCGAAAGAAATAAAATTCACGGGAAATTATAAATCTCGGGGTGATCGCCTAGAGATTACGGGTGTATTTCACCGTGCCTGTTTTGAGCATGGCGGAGATTTAGATATTCACGTGCGTTCTTTGCTCAAGATTACCAATGGAAGAATGGTTAAAGAGAATCTGAATTTTGATAAAGTAAATTTAAGCCTTATTTTATTAGGGGTGTTATTTTTAATATGGATATTAACTCTATTCAAACACAAATAGAAACTGATTTAACCAAGATTACTTCTCTAGCAGCCCTGGAAGAGATGCGGGTTAAATATCTGGGCAGGAAGGGGCTGATCGCAGAGTTGACCAGTTCTATCCCCGGGTTAGAACTCCAGCAAAGAGGAATTTTTGGTAAACAGGTTAATGCTTTAAAAAATACACTGCTGGGGTTGCTGGCAGAAAAAGAAAAAACTTTAATCAGCAAAGATAGCGTTTTAAAGCAAAGCAATTTAGATATCGGGATGCCGGGGATTGCCCAGGAGCTCGGGCATATTCATCCGATTACTCAGATTATTGATGAAATCTGTACCATATTTAACCGTATGGGTTTTTCCGTAGTCGGAGGCCCGGAAGTAGAAACAGAATATAATAATTTCACCGGTTTAAATATACCATTAGAACATCCTTCACGTGATGCCTTCGATACTTTTTATTTAAAAGATTATGCTAAGCTACTTTTGCGCAGCCACACCTCTCCGGTGCAGGTACGCGTTATGAAAACGCAAAGGCCTCCTTTGGCCATGGTTGTGCCAGGAAGAGTGTATCGGCCAGATGCGGTGGATGCCAGCCACCTTTTCATGTTTCATCAGATTGAAGGGTTTTTAGTCGATGAAAATATCAGGTTTTCCGATTTAAAGGGAATTTTGGAAATTTTTTCCAAAAGTGTTTTTGGGCAAAATATTAAAATGCGTTTTAGGCCGCATTTTTTTCCCTTTACTGAGCCATCGGTGGAAGTAGACATCTCTTGCATTATTTGTAAAGGCCAGGGATGTTCTGTCTGCGGCAGGAAAGGCTGGCTGGAGATCTTGGGTGCAGGTATGATCCACCCGAATGTTTTTAAACAGGTGGGGTATGCTCCAGGGGTTTATACGGGTTTTGCTTTTGGTATGGGGGTAGAGAGAATTGCGATGTTAAAATACGGAATTAACGATATCAGATTGTTTTTTGAGAATGATTTAAGATTTTTGAGGCAATTCTAGAAGACGTGCCCCGTTACAAACTTTTGTAAGGGGGTTCATTGGAGGTTGTAACGGGGTGAAAGTTACTTATAATTGGTTAAAAGATTTTGTAAATTTTAAAGCCTCCCCTCAAGAGTTGGCAGAGAAACTGACCATGGCGGGCTTAGAGGTAGTTGCTCTAGAGAAAGTAAGGGGGGATTTTGTTTTAGAGATTGAGATAACTTCAAATCGTCCGGACTGGTTAAGTGTTTTGGGAATTGCCCGGGAAGTAGCGGCGATTACCGGCCAAAAATTAAGATTAGATGCTCGGTGTCAGATGCTCGGTGTCAAAGGTAAACCCAAGAATCTAGTATCTAGCGCCAAATACCCAATCACAATCGAGAATAAAAAGGATTGTCCTTTATACACTGCGAGAATAATTAAAAATGTAAAAGTTGGCCCTTCTCCAGAGTGGCTCAGGAAGAGATTG
>JAPLMA010000101.1 GCA_026387255.1 Candidatus Omnitrophota bacterium
AAGATATTCTCGTATCATTAATAGCCCCAACCGGATTTGAACCGGTGTTTACAGCCTGAGAAGCTGACGTCCTAGGCCAGGCTAGACGATGGGGCCAAAAAATTTATTTAATATTCAACATACCAGCCTCATCATAGGCCAGGCTTCCCGTTTCTCTAGATTTTGTATTTTGGAAACGGGATCCCGCCCCGCTCTTAAATAATCCGGCGGGAAGACGATGGGGCCAAAAAATTACGCAAGGTTATTTTACTATATAAACGCCTTTAGTCAACAATTTTATTGACCATCCTATATTTACATTATATACTGTCTGGCATGAATATAGGTTTTGGTTTTAGCCAGACCAAAGATCATATCCGGGCCGCCAATGAAGCAGTCGGACAGGCAATAATCAGTTTAGGAAATGTACCGGCGGATCTGGCGATTATCTTTACGACCATAGAAGTTACGCACCCTCTGGTATTAAAAACTGTCAATGCTCTATTAGGTGAGATCCCCATATTAGGCTGTAGCAGCCTAGGAATTATAACCAACAAAGGTATATTTAAACACGGATTTGCCATATTACTTATCGGTCTAAGCCGGCAAATGTTCCTGAATGTCGCCGCGGTTAAGGATGTAAACAAAAAAACTCCCCTCCTGGCAGGAAGGGAGCTAGGGGAAAAACTGCTTTACGGCTGTAAAAATGTGCGCAGAAACCTAAGTATAATTTTCTCAGACGGCCTAATTACCGAAGGAACCAGCTTAATCAACGGGCTACAGGAAAATTTAGGCAGAAGTTTCCCTCTCATCGGGGCATTTGCCTCGGATAACTTCACCTTCCAGAAAACTTTCCAGTATTTCAATAAAGAACTACTTAGTGAATCCTGTTGCGGAGTGCTTTTCGGCGGAGGGATAAATTTCGGCCTGGGTATCAAACACGGATGGAAACCCCTGGGAAAAATGCGCTGTGCTAGTAAATCCCAGGGAAATATAATTAAAGAAATCGATGGACAGGCGGCGGTAAAACTTTATGAAGATTATCTGGCTAAAGATACACTCGAGCTGTCCAGAGAACTACGGCGTATATCTATTTTCTACCCGATAGGAATTTATCTGCCGGGAGAAAAAGAATACCTCCTGCGTAACATCATCTCTATAAAAGACGACGGTTCACTAGTCACCCAGGGGGATATACCACAGGACAGCAAAATCAGATTAATGATCGGCACCAAAGATTCCTGCCTGGATGCCGCAGCCGACTCTTGCGAAGAGGCGAAAAAAAATCTTCTGGGCCAAAAAGTAAAATTTGTGATGGTCTTTGATTCCGCGTCAAGGTTTTCACTCTTAGGCAGACAATGCGCAAGGGAACTTGAGATAATCAAGAAAACATTCGGCGAAGAAATCCCTTTAATCGGCATTTACACCTACGGTGAACAAGCTCCACTTAGCTCTATTAACTATCTTGGACGTAGTTATTTTCATAACCAAAGTATCAGCGTCTTAGCTGTAGGAGATCGATAAAATGTTAACTTTAATATTCTCTACCATCTGCTCCGTTATTGCTGGCCTGGGGATAGCCTTATTTATCAAAATGCAACGCTTAAAAGAATTAACTGATAAGGTCTTTACATTAAATGCCTCGCTTGAGGAGATGGATGAACAGGCCAAATTGATTATACGCACGGATATAGAGTTAAATAAAACACAGGAAGAACTGGATAAAAAGATTACCGGGCTTTCCACCCTACAGAAATTATCCCAAGAAATAAGCACCACCCTGGAAGAAAGCCAAATCTTCAAAAAAATAGGCAACGCTTATCTGGAAGAACTGGGTTTTGAAAAATCATCAGCTTTCTTATGGAACAGCTTGGCAAGAGAATTTCACCTATACCTAAGCCTCGGTTACAACGAAAGCGAGTCATTAAAAATAAAAAATACGGTGAATGCGGAGAAGGACTATTATCTGGATTTGATGCACGGCGGGAAAACCGCATCCAGCGTGTTTATCCCCAAAGGCTTCCTGGCGAAGGAAAAAATTTGCCGGCTATTTCAGGTAAATGAATTTATTATCTGCCCGATTATTCCACAGGAAGGCAATCCGGGGTTTATCTTTGTCGGCACGCAAAATATAGAAACCCGTATCACCGAAGGGGAGCGCGAGATAATCACTATCCTGGCCAACCAAATCGGCCAGACCCTGGACAATGCCAGGTTGTTTGAAAAAACCTGGAGATCGCAGCAAGAGTTAGAAATAAAGGTCGAAGAAAGAACTCACCAGTTAACTCAAGCCTTAGAAGAAGTAAAAAAAATAAGCAAGCGGAAAAGCGATTTTATCTCCAGTGTATCTCATGAAATAAGGACTCCGCTTACATCAATTAAAGGATACGCAGCTATTTTGCTGGCCAGCAAATTAGGAGCCCTGCCAGAGGAGATTCGAAGCCGGCTGGAAAAAATCAACCGCCATAGCGATGAACTGGTACATATGGTAAATGATTTACTGGATATCTCGCGCATTGAAAGCGGGAAGATGGAAATCAGAAAAGAAACTTTGAGCTTAAAAACCATCGCCGACAAAATCGCTGATCTGTTTTCTGAACAATTTAAAATAAAAAATATCAGCTTTGGCATTAATATACCTAATGATTGCCATGAAATATTCGCTGACCGCAGCCAAATTGAGAGAGTCTTTATTAATTTAGTAGGAAACGCACTAAAGTTTACTCCACAAAATGGTAAAATTGACATCGATGCAAATTGCGCAAATAAAATAATTCAAATCAATATTAAAGACACGGGGTTCGGAATTCCACTCGATGCACAAGAGAGTATTTTCGAAGAGTTTTTTCGTGTAGACAATACTATTAACCAAGAGGTAAAAGGCACTGGCTTGGGATTAACTTTAGTTAAACACATTATCGAAGCACACCAAGGGAAAATATGGGTAAAAAGTAAAGTCGGCGAAGGCTCAACTTTTAGTTTTACCCTCAAGGCTAGCGAATAAAACTATGGGCATAAAAATACTTATTGCTGATGACGACCCGGACATAAGAGACGTCCTTAAACTCACTCTTTTGGAAGAAAATTATGAAATTCTGGAAGCCCAGGATGGGGAAGAAGCCTTAAAAATAATCCGCTCCAAACCGTTAGATTTAGTGCTTTTGGATTACAAAATGCCAAAAATGGACGGACGCCAGGTATGTAATTTAGTTAAAAAAGATTTATTGTTGCAACATCTACCGGTAATTATGGTTACCGGTAAAGGTGAAGTCAGTGATAGAATCAGCGGCATTGACTCCGGAGCCGATGACTATGTGGTTAAGCCTTTTGAACCCAAAGAGCTTTTAGCAAGAATCCGCATGGTATTAAGGCGCACTAAAAGGGATTTGGAGGCCAACCCCCTCACCCGTCTTCCTGGCAATGTGGCAATTCTTAATGCGCTTTCCAGTTGCATTGAGAAAAAAACTCCCTATGCAGTTTGTTATGTCGATCTGGATAAATTCAAAGCTTACAATGATAAATACGGATTCGAACACGGAGATGATGTAATCCGCGAGACTGCGCGTATATTACTAAACGCTACAGAAAAATATGGTAATATTGATGATTTTGTCGGCCATATCGGTGGGGATGATTTTGTGGTGATCACAACTACGGATCTATCGGATAAGATTTGCGAAAAGATAATCTATGATTTTGACAAAATCTCCCCGTCATTTTATAATCAAGAAGACCGGGATAACGGCTTTATCATCGGATATGACCGCCAAAGTAAAATTCATAAAATTCTATTACTTTCAGTCTCGATTGGCGTAGTAACTAACCAGATGCGCAACATCACACATGTGGCTCAAATCGGCGAGATTGGCGCGGAATTAAAAAAATTAGCTAAAGGTATGGAGAAAAGCAATTACGTTAAAGATAAACGCCAGAAAATACCCTAAACGATATCAGTGCGCGAGGGGGGAGTTGAACCCCCAAGCCTTTCGGCACAAGCCCCTCATGCTTGCGTGTCTGCCATTCCACCACCCGCGCATAAATTAAACAGTAATTTATTATACAACATAAGATCCGAATATCAATAAAATTAGGCAAAATAATAGAGATAAAACTTAATAAAAATCTGTCTGTTTTGTATGGTGTTTTTTCGGATTTTATTAACAGTGAACAATATGTATTTTTATGCGGTCAATAAGATAGGTTTTAGCTTCTTGCGGTATATTTATAAACTCTAAACCAACCTCGTATTCCTCATTGTAGGATCTTTCCCTGATCCACACCAGCCTGGAAAACGCCTCAAAACTGAAGGAGGTGTTAAAGGTGAGCTTAACTCTTAAACAACTATTTTTAGGAATGAAATCATGGGCTAAGAAACGTATGCCAGATTGACTAATATCCCTTGTGATATATTCTCCCTTTCTTTCACTAGGGATAACCTCATAGAATATCTGCAACTTTTCAGGAATCCTGATATATCTTCTTCTCTCTTCCATTTTGATTGCCCCCTGCTTCTAGAGTATACTGCTACCATTTGAAACAATAAAAAAATGGAAAAATCATTCTATAGCATAAACTGCTAAAGAAACGTGATCAAAAAAAATAATTTTCGCAATTTCCCGTGGCATTCCAGAACTGTTGCATTTCCAAACCGTCTTTACTTAAATATGCAACATTAAGCAATGAATTTCAATGGTATTTTAAAGCTTTCGGGAAAGCGGTTTCTTGCGAGACTCTCTTTATTCTCTACATTAAACCGCAACATATGGCTTGCCAGGCTGATTTTTAAGAGGAATTTCGGATGGATGAAAAAAATCTTTGTGTGGATACGCCCCAAATATTCCACACATACATTTATCTTTATTTTCCCAAGGCTTGAAATTGCAATGCTGCCTGGATAAAACCACTAAACAATGGATGAGCTTTATCCGGTTTTGACTTAAATTCAGGATGAAACTGAACAGCAATAAAATATGGGTGGGCCTTTAACTCAACTATCTCGATCAAATCCTTCCTCGGGCAAACCCCAGAAAGTACCATGCCATTTTTTTCAAACAATTTCTTAAATTTATTATTAAACTCATACCTATGCCGATGACGCTCATAAACCAGGCTTTTACCGTAAACTTGACCGGCCAGACTATTCTTTCTAATTTTACACAAATACGCACCTAAGCGCATCGTACCACCCAAATCCTTAAGCTTAGCCTGCTCTTGCAGCAAACTAATTACCGGGTATTTTGTGGGCTTAAATTCCGTAGAATTAGCGGTCTTTAGATTACAAACGTTCCTGGCAAATTCAATTACTGCGCACTGCATTCCCAAACAAATACCTAAGAATGGAATTTTATTAAGCCGGGAAAACTTGATCGCTTTAATTTTGCCTTCAATGCCGCGATAACCAAACCCCCCGGGAACCAGTATCCCTGAGACCCCCTTAAGCATCTGCTCAATCTTATCCTTCTCTAAACTCTCAGAATCAATCCTTTTTATTTCCACCCGCGCATCATTATAGATTCCCGCATGATTAAGTGCTTCGTAAATTGATTTATAAGCATCCTGCAATTCAATATATTTGCCAATTACCGCAATGGTTACTTTATGTTTAGGATTAAGCGCCCTATTCACCACCGCTCTCTCCCAATCCTTAAGATCTGAGAATTTACAGATCAATTTAAAATGACTCAAAATTATCTCATCCAGAATCTGCTTTTTAAAAACTAAAGGTACCTGATATATAGAATCCATGTCCGGGGATTCAATAACCGCCTCTTTTCTCACATTACAGAATAAAGAAATTTTCTCCTTCACATTATCCGTCAGTGACTTTTCCGTACGGCAAATAAGTACATCCGGAATAATACCAATCTCGCGTAAAGTACCTACGCTGTGTTGGGTCGGCTTGGTTTTGACTTCTCCGGCTGCCTTAATATAAGGAACAAGCGTAAGGTGAATATAAAACACGTTCTCCGCACCCATATCCAACCGGAATTGCCTGGATGCCTCCAGAAAAGGCAAGCTTTCAATATCGCCGACCGTTCCTCCTATTTCTACAATCACAATATCCGCTTTTGAAACCTCCGCACATTTCTTTATCCTCTCCTTGATCGCATCTGTAATATGTGGAATAACCTGGATGGTTTTGCCGAGATAATCTCCCTTCCTTTCTCTAGAAATTACGCTATTATAAATTTGGCCGGTAGTTATATTATTAAATTTCGATGAAAGCGTATTAGTGAAACGCTCATAATGCCCCAGATCTAAATCCGTTTCTGCTCCGTCTTCAGTAACATAAACCTCCCCGTGTTGATAAGGATTCATTGTCCCGGGATCAACATTAATATAAGGATCCAGTTTCATCAGCGCGACTTTTAAACCTCGAGATTCTAAAATCTTCCCTATAGAAGCAGAGGCAATCCCTTTACCTAAACTTGAAATAACCCCACCGGTTATAAAAATATACTTAGACATCTTAATTGCCTCCATTTTCTAAAACTATTTTTCAGACTGAAAGCATCTAGCTTTCATCTTATCTTTTAAAAAACTAGCCTGCTTAAGCGTTTGATCTAGCGAGCGCATCTTATAAATAACTTTAAAATCCTTAAACGTTCACAAACCTCTCTAGAGAAACTACTTTGTCGTGTTATTTTTAGATTTTAATAAATTTGATTGGCTACCAGTGTTGCTATAAGTTATAACCATCTCTCTTAAAACTAATAAAATTATTATATAGGAAATTAGGCAAATATCAAGAAGTTAGGCTTATCAGATATAGATTTTATTCCTTTTTGTCATTTTTTTTAAGAGCGAAATACTTTATAACGAAGCATTATTATCAAGAATTAAAGTTTAAATTCTAGCACAAAAGCCTCATTCTATTTTCTCTCATCTTCTCTTTTGGCTATTTTTCAATGCCATTTTATCGGCCTTCATTTTACGAATATCCTGCTGTAATTTCTGCCGGGCGGATTTTATTGCCCCTTGCGCTCCTAATCCCTGCGCAGATTTCAAAATCCGGCGATCTACTTCAACAATCTGCTTGTCCATAATAACTACCGGATTTTTATTTATATCAATAGAAGGTTGAGCGTATACTTTTAATGGCAAAACTATCATAAAAAATCCGCCGGTAATAATCGCGATGATTATGCCGGGCTTAAAAACCCTCACCGCCACCTCTTTTTTTAGCAAAATCCTCTCTTCTTTTAAGCAAATATCAGCCATAAATTATACCCAGCCCTCTGTTTACGATTCTAAAACTTGGCTTTATTCAAAAGAGCCAAAATTATGAGATCCGGATTTAATTACTCTTGTTTAAAATTTCTTTAATCTGGCTTAATAACAATTCAGGCTCAAAGGGTTTATGAAAATATGCTACTGCCCCCATTTGTTTGGCCTTTTCTTCTAAATCTAATCCCTGCTGTGCAGTTAATACTAAAATCGGTATATCAAAAGTTCCAACAGAGTTTTTTAAATTCTCTAAGACATAAAAACCTCCGCCCGCAGGTAGGCCTAGATCTAAAATTATTAAATCCGGTTTTTCCTTATGTGCTAAGCTTATGCCAAATAAACTATCATTAGCGGCAATAATTAAATATCCTTGTGACTTAAGCAAAGTGGCTAAACCGAACATTAATTCTTTTTCATCTTCTACGATGAGTATCTTTTTAGCAATATTATCTGGCATAACATTTACCTTCTTATCGATCTGAGGTCGCGAGGCAACACAATGATGAACTTACTTCCTTTTCCCACTTGGCTCTCTACAAAGATCTTACCTCTATGCATTTCAACGATATCCTTAGTAATCGCCAACCCTAAACCCGTACCTTCCTTTGTCGCATTAAGCCGCTCAAATTTATTAAAAAGCAGGCCGATTTTATCATCGGGTATCCCGAAACCAGTATCGATACATTCTAATTTCACGAATTTATCATCAGGATAAATTCTCAAAGTTACAGTGCCATTCTCAGGAGTAAATTTTATACCATTACTCAAAAGATTAACAATCGCCTGAGAGAGCTTATCTTCATCACCCCAGACGGATAAGCTTTCATCCAAAAACTCCTTAATTATCTTTATGTGCTTTTTACCAGCCAAAGTTTGAAATTCTTTGATTTGTCTTCCGGATATTTCTGCGAGATTAAGCCTATTTCTTTTAACATCAATTACTCCTGCCTCGATTTTATGTAAATCCAACAGGCCATTTACTAAACGCGTCATGCGTTCAATCGTTGACTGACAAAGCCCAAGGATATTTTTTTGCTCTTGGCTTACCTGACCGATAAGACCCGCAAAAATATTATAAATATTTATCTTGATTGATGAAAGAGGATTCTTTAGTTCATGGGAAACTGTGGCGACAAAGGTAGACTTTAATTGGTCGCTATGTTTTGCTTGTGCAGCATAGGTTAAAATCGCATTAAAGATATTCTTTAAAATACTATAAACAATAAAATATCCACATAGAGAAATAAAAAAAGCGATGGCCAGAATAAAACCAGTGTTGCCAATCAAAACATCTAAAGTAAATAATTTGTTTATTAAAAGATAGAAAAATACTAAAAAGGGCACAATCACCATTAAAGAAAAAGCTATGTTAAGCTGCTTATAAGGATTTTCTTTTAACTCTTGCATAACTAGCTTGCAGTCTATTTTATTTGTTTTTTCTTGTTTAGGCATAAACCATTTAAAATGAAACTACGGCGTTTTAATATAAATACTAGCTATAATTTGCCCCGCATGGACTCGAACCATGATAACAAGATCCAGAATCTTGTGTCCTACCATTAGACGACAGGGCAATAAACCTATTAAATTGTATCCTACCTCTTACCAAACTACGATAAAATTAAACTGAGCTAAAATCTCAAAGTATCCTAGCGTTATTTTATCATAAATTCTAAAATTGTAAGCAATTTAGTAATCCTGACAGTAAGATCTACTGAATCCAGGAAACTATTTAATATGCGCCCCCCCTTGTAAATTAAGGCCAAAACAGTGTATACTTAATTAGAAGGGGAAAGTAGCAACTAAAGTTGCTTAACCTTCGTTCGGCAAGAGTGAGGAGCTGGGGGAAATGGGTAGACGGCCTCACGCCTTGCCACTTTTTTGTATGAATCCCGATTGCTACTTACATTTAATATTATCTTAAATCTGCACCATAATATCAGATCCTCATAACTTATCAAGCTTCCTGTAAATTAAGACTACATAAAAAAGGCATTTCCTTTTCTCCAACACTCAACCCGAGAAAATAGAAACGCCCCTGGTATTAACCTGCTTACCTAACTTTGCCAAAGAAAAAAAGGCAAGGGGAAATTCTATTGGCTTTTATTTCTGGGCATTGCCTGCCCGCTGGTAGTTTACCCCTTGCCTTTAATTTAAAACCTTACTAAGTAACTATAACACAAATTTGCTACCAATTTCAAGGGATGAAAAAAATACTTTTAAGCCTAGGTTATTAGCTATCTTCTATTTACTTCATTTTTTTAGTTTACCGCTAAGCAACGGTTGATTTTACCCATTTTAATAACCTTTTCTGGCTACGCTCTTTTCCCAAATAGTATATTACCTCAAATAACCCCGGACCAATAGTTTTGCCGGTAAGGGCAACACGAATAGGATGAATTAATTTTTTGGCTTCAATACCCAACTCAGCCACCAATTCACGAAAACTACCCTCAATATTAACAATCTCAAAACTATCCAAATTATCCAACCTTTGCACAAACAGCCTAAATTCTTTTGATAAATCGCCAGTTAAATATTTTTCTTTTGCCGCTGGCTCAATCACCGGTTCATCCAAAAAGAAGAAATCCGCCCAATCTAGAAAATCATTAAGCCGTGGAAGCCTGGCTTGAAATAGTTTCACTAAAACTAAAAGATAACCACGATCAAAATTATCCCTATTTATATATTGCTTTGCCTCAAGCAGCGGGATAAGCTCATCCGCTAGCTTTTCTGGATCAGCGCCTTTAAGATATTGATTATTTATCCAATCCAATTTCTTTAAATCAAAGGTAGCGGAGGTTTTATTCACGTTTTTTATATCAAACAATTTTACTGCCTCTTCTACGCTGACTAACTCACGGTTATCACCCGGAGCCCAACTAAGCAGTAACAGATAATTTAGCAGCGCTTCAGGTAAATATCCCATTTTATGATAATCACTGATCGCCGTTGCACCTGTCCGCTTGGAAAGCCTGCCTCCATCTACCCCCATAATCAAAGGAAGATGCGCAAATTGCGGCAACCCAAACCCCAGGGCCTCGTAGAGAAGGATTTGTTTTGGCGTATTAGAGATATGGTCATCTCCGCGAATAATATGCGTAATATTCATCTCGGCATCATCTACCACACAGGCAAAATTATAGGTCGGAGTTCCGTCGGACTTGATTAATACCTGATCTTTAATCAAAGAAGAATCAAATTCAATCTGTCCACGGATTAAATCATTGACTCTGATCTTGCGCCCAGGGACCTTATAAATTATCGCTTCTTTACCCGCCTCGGATCTCTCAATATAAGCTAATCCGGCTTTAAGTAGCTTATCTGCGTGCAACCGGTAACGCTCGAAACGTTCACTCTGATAATAAAGTTCATCCCAATTAAAACCCAACCACTTAAGGCTATAGAGTATTTCCTCCACAAATTCTTTTCTGGAACGTTCTCTATCTGTGTCTTCAATCCTTAAGATAAACTTGCCTTTTTGCGATTGAGAAAAAAGCCAATTAAATAACGCGGTGCGCCCTCCGCCAATATGTAAATTCCCCGTTGGACTGGGTGCAAACCTGACTCTAACCATGATTTAATCTTGCCCCTTCTTCTAAAGCCTGCTGATTAACCTCTAAAATTTTTAGATTACCGGCGGGGGCGATAGATTTAAACACTTTTAGAATATTTTTAACCTTAATAATTTTCTTAACCTGCGCGTAATAACCTAGTGCTACCATATTGGCAACTTTAATGTTACCCAATTTTATGGCAATATCGGTGAATGGAAATTGCAATATCTTTATCTTAGTATCCGCATCAATCTTAGCTAAAGAAGAATTAAGAATTAACAACCCCTTGCTGGAAATCATCCCCTTAAATCTCTCTAAAGAAGGATTATTTAAAATTATAAGTGTATCGGCTCTGGTTATATACGGCGAACCAATCTCTTGGTCAGAGATGGTTACCATACAATGGCTGGTCCCTCCGCGCACTTCCGGACCATAAGCCGGGAACCAGGTAACCTGTTTACCTTCAAGCATAGCGGTTTGCGCTAAAACCTTACCCAAAAGCATTACTCCCTGGCCGCCGCTACCGGCGATAATTATACGCTCAATCATTTAATCCTTCCTAGGGGAAATTCCTTGCGCATAACATCCCTAATCCAATCCAATGATTCTTTAGGAGTCAACCCCCAATAAGTCGGACAGGGAGAAAGTATTTCCACTAAAGAAAAACCTAAATTGTTTATTTGATTTTCAAATGCCTGTTTAATTGCGCGCTTAGCTTTTAACACCTCTACGGGACTCTCTAAAGAAACCCGCTCGATATAACAAACGCCGGGTAATAACGCCAGCATCTCAGAGATTTTTAAAGGAAACCCATGGGCTTTTTTCTCTCTGCCCTCAATAGAAGTAGAGGTCTTCTGGCCTAAAAGCGTAGTCGGAGCAAGCTGCCCTCCGGTCATGCCATATACCGCATTGTTGATAAAAACTACGGAAAGATTTTCTCCGCGATTTGCCGCATGAATAGTCTCATTGGTGCCAATCGCCGCTAAATCTCCGTCCCCTTGGTAGGTAAAAACAATATTCTGCGGATGTACTCTTTTTATCGCTGTCGCCACCGCGAGTGCCCGGCCATGCGCAGCCTCTGAACAATCAAAATTCCAATAATCATAAGCCACCACCGCGCAACCTACCGGAGCAATTCCAATGGTCTTTTCCCTTATCTTTAGCTCATCAACTACTTCGGCAACCAGCCGGTGCGCAATGCCATGTCCACAACCCGGACAATAATGCGTAGGAACATCATATAAAGATTGGCAACGCTTAAATGTCTTTTCCATAATATTTTAAAACTCTAAACACTAAACTCGAAATCCTAAACAAATCCTAAATCCGAAATATTAAACTTCAGAGATAAAACCTTAGTTTTTCGAATTTCTAGTTTAGGATTTTTCGCTAATTATCCTAATCTTATCAATAATTTGTTGTTCGTTTGGTACTCCACCGCCTGAACGGCCTAAAAATTCTATTCTTTGCCTGCCGCAGACAGCCAGTTTTACATCTTCAAGCATCTGGCCGTAGGACATCTCGAGCACCAAGTATTTTACATTTTTGTTTTTTAAATTAAATGGTTTCTGTGGAAATGGCCAAAGGCTGACCGGCCGGATTAATCCCACTTTCTTGCCCGCGCTTCTTAACTGGCTAATCGCACTTTTAGCAATCCGCGCCATTGTGCCATAAGCCACCAAAATAACTTTTGCATCGGAAGTAAATAAACATTCGAAACGTTCTTCTTTTTTCCTAATAATTTCATAATTTCTTTGCAGCTTAAGATTGGCCTCCTCCAGAGCTCCTTCGCGCAGAAAGAAAGATTTAACAATATTGGGCTTTCTTCCTTTGCAACCCGTAAGCGCCCAATCTTTTAGGTGTTGGGTGCTAGGTACTTGGTGCTTGCCTGAGCACCTAGAACCTAACACCGACAACCTAACTGGCTCCATCATCTGGCCCAAAATTCCATCACCCAAAATCATAACCGGAATACGATATTTATCCGCTAAATCAAAGCTTAGTTGAGTAAGATCATATGCTTCCTGCACGGATCCCGGAGCCAGAACGATCAAATGATAATCTCCGTGTCCGCCGCCGCGCGTAGCCTGAAAATAATCCGATTGCGCAGGAGCAATATTGCCTAAACCCGGCCCACCACGCATAATATTGACAATTACCGCCGGAAGCCGCGCTCCAGCAATATAAGATATCCCTTCCTGTTTTAAGCTTATTCCCGGGCTTGAGGATGAAGTCATTGCTCTTACCCCGGCAGCCGAGGCTCCGTAAACCATATTAATCGCCGCCAACTCACTCTCTGCCTGGATAAAAACACCTTTCTTGGGCATCTGTTTAGCCATATAAGCAATAATTTCATTTTGCGGAGTAATCGGATAACCGGCATAAAAACTGCAGCCTGCCTGAATCGCTCCTTGGGCAATTGCTTCATTACCACTTATTAATATTTTAGCTTTAACCATAGTTTTAAACTCGAGGTTCGAAACAAATTAAAAATTAAACTTAAACCTAAACAAAATTTTGTATTTTAAGTTTTCGAGTTTCAAGTTTCGGATTTAGGATTTTTCGCTCTTTATATACCTGAATACAACCATCCGGACAGATTACCGCGCACTGCATACATCCAATACAATCTGTTGATTTATTTCCCGCCTTTGGCGGGATCCCGTCATTACTTAAGTTATCTTGGCGGGAAAATTCCACAAAATTCAACCCCTGTTTATTTAATTTTATACTTTTCTTAATCAAACCCTTGGGGCAAAAACTTACGCATAAAAAACAACCCTTACATTTATCCTGATTAATTATAATCTTAGCCATTATTTTTTATCACCTGGCGAATATGCGCGGCAATCCCCATAGCCGTAAGCTTATATTTTTCTAAAAGTAATCCCCGGGCGCCATGTGGGATAAATTCAAATGGCAGGCCAATACGTTCCACCGGTTTACTTAACTCCTGAGCAATCGCGCTGCCAAAACCAGCATCCCTTATCCCTTCTTCAATGGTAAAAATAAATTTTGTCACTGCGCTAATTCTTTTAATTAACTTCATATCCAGCGGCGCAACAAACCGGGCATTAATTAAACTGCCGGATAATCCTTCTTGGCTTAATAATGCCTGTGCTTTCTTCGCCTCAGAAACCATGCTGCCTAAAGCAATAATTGTAAAATCCTTACCCTCTTTAATTAACTGCCCTTGCCCTAATTTCAAAGGTGCCGCAAAATCATCCTCTAAAAAAGTTTCTGCGCGAGGATATCTTATGGCTACTGGTTTATCTAACTGCAAAGCAAATTCCAACATCTGTTCTAACTCCCGGCCATCCCCAGGAGCCATAACAACTAAATTCGGGATACTCCTTAAATAGGCAATATCAAATATGCCTTGATGGGTAACTCCATCTTCTCCCACAATTCCCGCCCGGTCAATAGCAAAGATCACCGGTAACTCTTGCAATGAAACCTCCTGAATAATCTGGTCATATGCGCGCTGCAAGAATGTAGAATATATTGCCACTACCGGCTTAAGCCCTTGTTTGGCCAGCCCGGCAGCAAAACAAACTGCGTGGGCTTCAGCAATACCGCAATCAAAAAATCTTTCCGGGAAACAATCTCGGAATTTATCCAAACCTGTTCCCTCCGGCATCGCGGCGGTAATCGCCACAATCCGCTTATCTTTTTGAGCCAACTGCGCTATTTTATCACGAAATATTTCAGTATAGCTTTTTGCTCCCGGTAAAGATTTTTTAATCAATACTTCACCCGTATGAACATCAAAGTGGCTGATACCATGAAACCTTACCGGATCTTTTTCAGCAAACAAACAACCCTTGCCTTTTTTGGTTACGATATGCAAAAGGCGGGGCCCTTTAATCTCTAGGATGTTTTTTAATGTAGAAGTTAATGCATTTAAATCATGCCCGTCAATCGGGCCAAAATAACGGAACCCTAATTCTTCAAACAACATACCAGGAACAAATAACCCTTTTAATCCTTCTTCAAACTTAACCATAAGTTTTATTAAACGACTGCCTCGGGGCACGCGGGTTTTTAAAAAATTCACCACATTATCATGAAAACGATTATAAACTGGCAGAGAAATAATTTTATTCAAATAATTACTAATCGCCCCCACATTCGGAGCAATACTCAATTCATTCGTATTTAAAATTACTAAAATATCTTTTTTTAAATGCCCGGTATTATTTAGGCCTTCAAAACAAAGGCCGCCGCTTAAAGACCCGTCGCCGATAACACAAACAACCTTAAATTGTTCCTCTTTAGGCAAAAAATCTCTAGCGCAGGCAAGCCCTAAACCTAAAGAAACCGCATTTGAACTATGTCCGCTTGTAAAAGGATCATAAATTGACTCATCTTTTGAAGGAAAACCGCTTAATCCCTGATATTGTCTAAGGGTAGAAAAATTTTTATTTCGTCCGGTTAATATTTTATGCGCGTAAGCCTGATGCCCCACATCAAAAATAATTTTATCTTTGGGGGTATTCAGTAAATAATGCAACGCCACGATTAATTCCACCGCACCTAGGCTAGAAGCCAAGTGGCCGCCGGTTTGAGAAACAACCTCCAATAGCCTCTGACGGATCTCCGCGCTAAGTCCGCTAAGCTGCTCAAGGCTTAATTTCTTTAGATCTAAAGGTGAATTTATTTTTTCTAAAAACATAGTTTATTTTTCTTCTCTGTCTGCGTCATCAAATTTATCTAAAGAGATTTTACCGTCTTTTTTCATCAATAGCTCTACTTTTCGTTGCGCCTCCGCTAAGGTCCCAGAACAAGATTGCGCAATTTTAACCCCTTCTTCATATTTTTTGAGCGACTCACCTAAAGTAATTTTCCCGCTTGAGAGCTCCTCAACAATCTTCTGCAGCTTTTTCAAATCTTCCTCAAACAAAGTTTTTTCTTTCATCACTAAACACCTCCAAAACGGCGCTCGTAAAAGCGCCTTTATGTAAAACAGTTTTTAATTTATCTCCTGGTTTTATCGTACTAACGTCTTTTAGGATCGCGCCTTGCGGCATAAGCACACTTAAGCTGTAGCCCCGAGATAATATCGCCAAAGGGCTTAATGCTTCCAGTCTTTGAATTAATGCGCTAGAGCGCTGGACCGCCAATTCTAAAGCATGCCGCATATTATAATTTAAGCCTGAGCATAATTCATCGATTTGCTGCTGCTTTTCAAATAAATGATCCCGTGGGCTTTTAAGCATATGCGTAAACGCAATAAGCCTATTTTTTAAATCACTAATTGTACTATTGATAGAGAAGTCTAGTTGATACCTAAATCCCGCTAATTGAGCTAACAAAGCATTCTTTTTATCCACAATAATCTTGGCTGCCGCTGACGGAGTTTCGACGAAAACATCCGCCACTAAATCTGATAAAGTAGTATTAATCTGATGGCCTACCGCAGAGATAACCGGAAGCCTGGAATTATAAATTGCCCGGGCCACGATTTCCTCATTAAAACTCCAGAGATCCTCGGTGCTCCCTCCTCCCCGGCTGACAATAATTAAATCTAAATGCTTAAGATTGTTCAAGTCCGCTATGGCCTGGGCAATTTCACTGGCTGCCTGCTCACCCTGCACGCGTACAGAACGTAAGATTACATCCACACCGCAAGCGCCTTTTTTAAGAATCTGCAAAATATCACGTACTGCGGCCCCCGAGCTTGAGGTAACTATCCCCACCGCAAAAGGCATTTGAGGCAGCGGCTTTTTATGATCAACATTAAACAGGCCTTCTTGATCTAATCTTTTCTTTAATTGTTCAAAAGCTAATTGTTGCGCACCAACCCCCTTAAGTTCAATCCTCTCGACAATAATCTGATATTGCCCGCGCGGCCCATAAACATCAACTTTACCAAAACAAATAACCTTTTGGCCATCCTCCAGCTTAAATTTTAAGCTTTTATTAGCATGCGCAAACATCGCCCCCAAAATAAGCGCTCCTTCATCTTTAAGTGAAAAATAAAAATGTCCGCTGGTAGCGGCTTTAAAGTTAGAGACCTCTCCTTCCAGCCAAATCTCGCCAACCTTCTCCTCAAGCAACCCCTTAATCACTTGCGTAATCTGTGAAACAGTATAAATATGTTTACTTAGTTCCGGCATTACTTGTCTCCTTAAGCAGGGGCTTATCCGGTAGTTTGACTTCAGTGGGTTTTGATTCCACGGGCTTTTCCTGCGGCTTAATCTCGGTGGGTTTTGTCACCACGGTTTTTACCTCAACAGTATTTTCCGGTAGCTTGACTTCAGTGGATTTTGATTCCAGTATGGCTTCAACAGGTTTTATATCCACAAGTTTTTCTTCCGGCTTAACTTCAGGTAAAACAGGTTTCTTCTTAAAAACTAAGAGCTGAACTGAATAAGGGCTTAAATCTATTGTCTCAACATAGCCCTGATTAAAATCCACATCTTTTTCAAAGCTTGGTTTAAACTCGCAATTTCGGCTACAATTACTATCCATCACATATTTGCTTAAAACGTAAATATCTTTTAAACCTTTTAAAGAAACCTTGAGTTTACGATTCAGCGTAGAGAATTTATTGGCTAAATTATTTAATTCTATAGCGCGACTAAGCAGCCCCTTAGTTTTGACGCTTAACCGTAAAGTAGTTAAAGCCAATTGGCCGGCGAGAATCTTCTTCATGCGATCGGACTTAACGATATTTAAAATTGCCTTTTGTTCCGCGCTATTTAAATAAACTATATTATGAGAGATATAATTCATCGCCGCTTGCGGATCAATATAGTTGTAAATAAGCACGGCCAAATAATCGACAGACCTGGTAGAAATCACTCCCACAAATTCATCACTAAATTTGGCCGTAAACAAATCTTGGCCCAACAAACCAAACATGCGCCAGACATTATAATTAGCTTTAGCAAATCCTTTGTTCTCCGGCCGAGCCAGGTCGAATGAAAAAATACCCAAATTTCTAATTACCCCGGACTTTTTATCTCCAAAATCTTCAAGACAAAAATATGTCTGACAATCTATTCCCGCCTCATACATATTTTTAAGCCGCCCCGGAATATAACTAGCAGAGATATGCGCAAATTTAGCCCTTTCGACTAAAGCATTTGCTGAGCCGTCAAAACTCCATTCATCGACCAAAAGCGGAAGATTACTATTAAATTTAAAATAAGTTAACCACTCACGGATAAGCTCAACAAAAGGCTTGCCATAAATAGTATCCTGTTTTTCTTCTGCCGGATCACTGGAATAGGCGTGCCAAGAAATAAAATCCAAGGGCAGCCGATAACTATAGCAATATTTTATCAACTCATAGATTAAGCTACCCTCAGGTGTTAGTATATTATTAGGCTCAATATTCCTAAACCAGGCGCTGACTGAAGGCCCGCCTAACGGAATATGTATTTTAGTTTCCCAACGTAATTCATTTACCGCTTCACCTACAATACGGTAAAGATTAAAATACTCGCTTCGTCCCCCCAAAAAGAAATCTCCTAAATCCGGGGCATTCCAAACTTCATACCAAATATTATATTTTTTCTCACAACTAAATTTACGAATAGTATTTTTAACTAATTCTTTATATATCTTTAAATTACGAGGAGCGCTATTTTTATCCAGCACCGCACCTAAGCCATCAGGAGTACCGAATAAATCCAAAATTACTGTCCCCCCGCTGTCACTTATTTTTTTAATTATTTCTTCATAATTACTCAAGAGCTTCTGATAGGAGTCTTTATCGTTAACTAGCTGTTGAATCTCCCAAAGATTATATTGAATACGGTAGAAATTACGAAAACCTAAATCCGTCTGCCAGGTAGCCAAAGCATCTGCTGCTGCTAGTGTTTGCGGCAAGGTTAAATCACGCTGCTTACCTCGGCCACTTAAATCCACGCTTGGTCTATATATTTTAGGAAGGCTAACTACGGGAGAATTTAGATCTAGATTAAACTCTAGCTCTTCTGGGATTTGGGCAAAAGAAGCCGCCGGGCCAAAGGATAAAAAAAAGATTAAGCATAACAAAACCCCATGTAAGATAACCGACAATTTTCTAATCATCTAAATTTTTCTCTGAATTCTTAAAATCGAGCGCGCTTTACCAGTTGTTTCATCTATTTCTACAAGCGCACCATGTAATTGGATATTCCCTTCGGCAACTTGAAATCTAACTGGAATAGAACTTAAGAAACGAGTAAGCACATCCTCCACTCTTCTACCAATCACCGAATCATAAGGGCCAGTCATACCCACATCGGTTATATAGGCAGTACCCTGGGGGAGGATTTTTTCATCGGCAGTCTGAATATGTGTATGTGTGCCTAAAATAGCAGAAACCTTGCCGTCCAAATACCAACCTAAAGCTATTTTTTCAGAGGTAGCTTCCGCATGTATATCTACGATGATAATTTTAGTTTCTGCTACCAATTCCTCAGCGGCCTTAAGCGCAGCCTTAAAAGGACACTCCAGCGCTTCCATAAAAACCCGGCCATTAATATTAATTACTCCTACTTTAACTCCATTACGGGCCTTAAATACTTTTGCGCCACGGCCAGGTGCCCCACTGGGGAAGTTTAACGGCCGCAAAATTCTTTCCTCCTGGTTGATCAGCTCGAAAATCTCAGGTTTCTTCCAGATATGGTCTACAGAAGTAAGTACATCCACTCCGGAAGCAAAAAGCTCAACCGCTACCCGAGAAGTAATCCCTGAACCGCCAGAAGCATTTTCAGCATTAGCAATTACAAAATCAATTCCTAATTCTTGTTTAAGAGGAACAACCAGATTTTTAATTGCCTCTCTGCCCGGGCTACCAACAATATCTCCAATAAAAAGTATTTTCATAATTTATTTAGCATACTCAATCGTGCGCATCTCGCGAATTACTGTAACTTTGATCTGACCGGGATACTCCATCCCCTCTTCGATTTTCTTACGTATATCCCTACACATGGTCACTGCTTCAGAATCATTTATTTTTTCCGGCTGCACAATAACCCGGATCTCTCGCCCAGCCTGAATAGCAAATGATTTTTCCACTCCTTTAAAAAGATTGGCGATTGACTCCAACTTATCCAGGCGCTTAACATATATCTCCAACGTTTCTCTTCTGGCCCCGGGGCGTGCGGCGCTAACCGCATCAGCAGCGATGGCTAAAACCGCATACATACTCTGCGCCGGCGCCTCTTCATGATGCGATTCAACCGCAGCGACTACCTCAGCGCTTTCATTATATTTCTTAGCCAGATCAGCGCCCAATTTAGCATGTGTACCTTCAACCTGATGATCCACGGCCTTGCCAATATCATGAAGGAGCCCAATTCTTCGGCCAAGCTTAAAATCCAAACCTAACTCTGAAGCCATGATTCCCAATAACAAAGAAACTTCTTTGGAATGCTGCAAAGCATTCTGGCCATAACTAGTGCGATACTTCAGCCGGCCTAAAAGTTTAATTATCTCCGGGTGCAAGCCATTAACCCCTGCCTCAAAAGCAGCCCGCTCTCCCTCCTCACGGATCTTTTCATCCATTTCTTTTTTAGTCTTTTCCACAATCTCTTCGATTCGTCCAGGATGAATTCTACCATCAGAAATAAGTTTCTCTAAACTCAAACGGGCAATCTCCCGGCGCACAGCATCGAATCCAGACAAAGT
>JAPLMA010000087.1 GCA_026387255.1 Candidatus Omnitrophota bacterium
CCTTAGAAAATGTGGCGCTTTGGCATGAACGCGATATTAGCCATTCATCGGTTGAACGTGTAATTTTTCCCGACTCTACCTTGGCATTAGATTATATGTTGAATAAATTCATGGAAGTAGTTTCCGGGATGAAGGTTTATCCGGATAATATGCTGGCTAATCTTGCTAAAACTCGCGGGTTGATTTTTTCACAGAGAGTTTTGATTGCTTTGATGAATAAAGGCTTAGCCAGAACTAAGGCCTATGATTTAGTGCAGAAGGCAGCGATGGAGACCTGGAAAGGGAGAGATAATTTTAAGGATAATCTTTTGTCTTTGCCTGAAGCAGCCAAACATTTAAGCGCCAAAGAACTGGATAAGATATTTGATTTAGGTTTTTATTTGCGAAACGTTAATAAAATCTATGCTAAGGTTGGATTATAATTTAACCTGCCTTTTTATACCGATGGTTCAGTAAGCCTCGTTAATCGCTATGCAGTACAAAATCGAAGTCGTGGATAAGCCCGGTATTTTTGATGCTGTTGGCCAGGGTGTAAGCAGGGATATTGCTGATCTTGGTATCAACAGCGTTAAAGAGGTGAAGTTTATCCAGGTCTATATCTTAGAGGGTAATCTTGCTTTCGGTGAGGTTACAAGCATTTGCCAAGAGCTTTTAACCGATAAGGTGGCGCAGGATTATAAAATCTTATCTGATCAATCAAGCAATTCATCTAAAACCAATCAACATATTGTAGAAGTTGCCTATAATCCGGGAGTAATGGATCCAGTTCAAGCAAGCGTCTTAAAAGGTATTCAAGATTTAGGGATTTTAGCTCCGGAAGCGGTAAAGACCGCTAAGAAATATATTATTTTCGGTAAGCTCTCGCCGGCTCAGCTAAAAACTATCTCGGATAAACTCCTCTATAATAAGCTCATCCAACATGTAGTAAATTCGTATACTCCTGCTAGCGATATCAAGCATTTACCGAGATACAATTTTAATCTGATTACGGTAGATTTACTTAAGTCTTCGGATACTAAACTTCTAGCGATAAGTAAAAAGGGGCAGCTTTTCTTAAATTTAAATGAAATGCGTCAGATTCGGGATTATTTTCGTCAGCAAAAGCGCAATCCTACGGATTGTGAGCTGGAAACCGTCGCTCAAACCTGGTCTGAGCACTGTTATCATAAAACTTTTCGTGGAAATATTACTTATAAAGAAAGTGGAGCTACTCCTTGCCTGGGAAATATGGCGATTAAAAATCTGCTTAAATCTACAATTATGAAGGTGACCCGTCAACTGAATAAGCGCTGGTGTGTTTCTGTGTTTAAGGATAATTCCGGGGTGATTAAATTTGATCAGAAAAATAATATTTGTTTTAAAGTAGAAACACATAATCATCCTTCAGCTTTAGAGCCGTTTGGCGGAGCCAATACTGGTATCGGCGGAGTAATCCGCGACGCGATGGGTACTGGCCTGGGGGCAAAGCCAATTTTAAACAGCGATATCTTTTGTTTTGCTCCGCCGGATTTAGCGTTTAATAAAGTTCCGCCCGGCGCGCTGCATCCGAAACGGGTCTTCAAAGGCGTGGTTAGCGGGGTGCGTGACTACGGAAATAAAATGGGAATCCCCACGGTTAATGGCGCGATATTATTTCATGAAAATTTTGTTGGCAACCCCTTGGTTTATTGCGGCACCGTGGGGATGATGCCTAAAGATAAATCTTTTAAGCAAACTAATCCCGGCGATTTAGCGGTGGTCGTCGGAGGCGCAACCGGCCGTGATGGCATACACGGAGCGACTTTTTCCAGCGGTGAGCTGACCGATGAATCCGAAACTGTCTCTAGCGGCGCAGTGCAGATTGGTAATCCGATTCAGGAGAAAAAAGTCTTAGATACAATTTTACAGGCGCGTGATTTAAATCTCTATAGCGCAATTACCGATTGCGGAGCCGGAGGATTATCTAGCGCAGTCGGAGAGATGGGCGCAGAGTTGGGCGCTAGAGTTTACCTGGATAAAGTACCTTTAAAATATTCCGGGTTAACTTATATGGAGATTTGGATTTCTGAGTCGCAGGAGAGAATGGTTTTGTCGGTACCTCCAAAAAATATCGATAAGTTAATTAGTATATTTGCCAATGAAAATGTCCAGGCTACAGTAATTGGAGAGTTTACCGGCACCAAGAGATTAGAGCTTTATTACCAGGACGCGCTGGTTTGTGATTTAGAGATGCAATTTTTACATGATGGCATACCGCAGATTGCCAAGAAAGCAGAATATATTCAGGCCAGGCATCGGGAGCCAAAAATCCCGCAGAAAAAAAATCTTGCTTCGGACCTGCACAAGCTGCTGGGCCATTTTGATATTTGTTCTAAAGAGTGGGTAATCCG
>JAPLMA010000110.1 GCA_026387255.1 Candidatus Omnitrophota bacterium
CCCTTACTCTCTGATGGTTTTACGGTTAACGGTCCAAACATTTTAGCCCTTTAATTTATTCTTAATAAATTCAAAACCTTCTTTAACTGCCTGAATATTACCTTCCTGAGCCTTACCACTAAAACGATTTTTAACTACCGCAATAAGATTATCTAATTTTAATTCTCCGGTCGCCGCGGCAAAAGCACCAATCAAGGCAGTGTTTCCTAATGGACGGCCGATATTTCTTAAGGCAATTTCATTGGCCGGGACCAAAAAAGCCTTCTGCTTGGCCTTTAACTTCGGCAGTTCCATATCCTCTTTACCATTAATAATCGCTATCCCATCTTCTTTTAACCCGGAAAAACAGTTAAACCCACGCAAAAGCGTAGGATCAACGATAATTACGTAATTAGGCTCATAAATCTGGCTGCGTAAACGCACCGGATCGCTGTCTACCCGCACAAAAGCATTCATTGGCGCACCCATCCTGGCTGCCCCAAAGTTGGGAAAGGCATAAGGGAATTTACCCTCATTAAAATAGCTAAACCCCAATAAAGTCGCGGTAGTGATTGCGCCCTGGCCTGCGCGGGCATGGATTCTAATTTCTTTCATAATATTCTTAAATAAACACTTTCCTTCCAAAGCTACAAAAATCGCAGAAACCGATTGTTTGATTATATAACTTAAGCCGGTTTTGTCAAATGATTTATTTTTAGAGGTTTTTGCGGATAAACAGGCTAGTTTGGTTAAGCAGGCTTAAGATCCCTTCTGCATTCTGTGTATCCAGGGTCCCTAAACCGCAGGCCGGACTAATCAAGAGCCTTTCCAATAGAAGTTGACGGTCAATTCCCTTCTTTACCAGTATATCCAACCCAAATTTTATCTTTTGCGCTAGCAACTCAGGACTCTGATCAGTATTAAATTCTTGGGTAGGAACTATCCCCCAACAGATAATCCCTCCTCTTTTAAGGAAACGATTAAGGTTATCCGCGTAAAGCACAAACCTTTCCTGAAAATTAAAAGCATCAAAGTTAATAATATCTATACCAACAGTATCCGTGAGCATTGACCAGTCTGTATTGCCGCAACAGTGTATACCGATTAGGCTGTCTTGGCTTTTTAGGGTATCGGCAAGCTCAGAATAGACATCAATTACATCATTACGATTAACTGTCGTATAAGCAGAACCTACGCCGGTCAAAAACGGTTCATCAAAGAAGATGATCATTTTTTTGCCGAATTTCTTAAAATACTCCAGCTGCCAGAGCGCCTTCATACCTAAACCTTTAACCATCGCTTGCATCAACACTTCATCATGTAAAATAATTTTGCCTTGCGCATCAGTTATTCCGGAACAAAAAGTAAAAGGACCGGTAACCTGGCACTTGATAAACTCTACGCCGGATAGATCCAGTCGATTAAGGCGCTCATAAAAAGCAGGCAAACCCCGGGAAAAATCCGGGCTGATTTTAAAATATTCCAGATCCTGGGCAATAAATCTATCATAAAATAATTCCAGCTCTTTTTCTTTATCCTGGGTAACAAAAACTAAATCGCCATCCTTAAACTTTAACCCGGGCAAATTTTCACTAAACTGCGCCAGCATCCCCTCGCGCGCATTGCATTTAGGCAACTGCGGCCAAAAGGGCGCCGCGGGAACGAAGCGTAAGATTAAGTCTAGCGCGATTTGGGCATCGGTTAAAGGAAGGCTGCCAATACCGGTTGCCAGGCCTTTTAAATTCATCATACTTTTTCCCGCCGTAATATGCCACTGGGATGTATCTGAACTATTTCTTCAACTTTAACTTTCAAAATTACAAACTGACCGGAAGCAGCCACTTCATAAGCCTTGTGCGCCTTGCCTTTGATTACACCATCAATAATCCTGGTTGTAGAGAGGTCAATCTCTTTACGTGCTAAATCATCAAGCGCAGCCAGATACTCCGGCCCGCGATCAACAATCTGAACCTTACCGTTTATCTGATACCCCATCAGAGTATTATTATCAAACATGGAAAGCGAAACCAGCGGGTTAACCTTGAGGTTGCGGAAAGTATTTCCGATAATATAATCTACCAGATAAATATGGCCGGCCTCTACCTTTAATATAAATTTAGGAGCGGCATTGGGCCGGGAGGCCAAATCGCTCGTGGCTACGCTGATAAACTCCTTGGACTCGATAAGAGTTTTAATATTTTTACTAATCATCTCTTTAGTTTAAATCCTTCGATTACACTATCTGCTAAAACATTAGAAAAAGCCGTTTTAAAATCATAAACTAAAATAAAATCCTCTAAACGATCTTCTTCTGTTTTAGATAAAAGTTTCTTTTCGATCAGGTTAAAAACAATATTGCCAAAATCCTCTGTCTGGTTTATTCCCCAATAAGATAAAACCCTGCCGGCTAAAGCCCCGTACTGATTAATGGCGTAATCCCGCAAACCGTGCGCCAGCTGGACACCGCTAACATGTGTAGTTTTTTTTAGTTTTTTCTGTGTAAAATCTAACCCCCCTAACACAAATTCATACGCATCCGGTTTATACCGTTTATCCTGCAGGCGGATCTGGTCAACTAAATCGTAAAATTCGCTCATTATCTCACCCTCTACTTCAGCAACAAACTCTTATAATTATCCGGTAAGCGGTGCGACTGTGAAATTACCTCACCGGTTTTATCCAGAAAAACATACGTCGGCACACCCATCAAACCATATTTATCAGACAACAATCCCGCTTTATCTAAAAGTATTCTAAAGTTAAGTTGATAGTTCTTAAAGAATTTCTGCACTTTATAATCTGGCTCGTTCACATTAACGCCAAAAACAACAATCCCCTGCTGTTCAATCTGAGAATATTGCTGATTCAAGTTTTTTAATTCCTCGCGGCAATACGGACACCAAGTAGTCCAAAAAAGCATAATCACCGGTTTACCTTTATAGCTAGAGAGTTGCACTGCGCGGCCGCCTAAATCATTTAAAATAATATCATCCGCCAATGCTCCTTTAGCAAAACCTAAAACTAGCCAAATTAATACCATTAATAACAATGTCCTAAATTTTCCAAAATTCCGCATTAGAATCTCCTTAAAGTTGCAAAAATAAAATATAGGCCGGTTAAAACAATAATTGTCGCACAAATTTTCTTGATGGCAACCATCCACTTACCGGGTTTAGGCAGCCCGGTAAAACTAACCCCAAAAGTACCAATTAAAATAAAAATCAAACCCATGCCATAAGAAAAACTAAGCAATAAAAATCCGCCGTAAAATATATTTTTCGTCGTCGATAAATACGCCAAAATCGCACCCAAAATTGGCGTAAGGCAGGGCGAAATCATTAATCCTGAAACCAGCCCTAATAATAAGGCCAAAAAATAGCTTCTTTTTCTATGCACCGGAGCCTTGAGGTCCAAAGTAAAATGAAAATGAAATAAATCAAACATGGAAATCCCAAAAACTAATATCAGCACTCCAGATACAAGATTGACTATCGGATTTACGCTGAATTCCCCAAACATTCTACCGGTTAATACTGCCAGAATTCCCAAAGAAGAATAAGTAACGGCGATACCGGTAACATAAAATAAGCTTAATAAAAACCCTTTAATTTTAGAATTTTGCGCATTACCGATTATGTATCCGGTGCTAATCGGAATAAGCGGATACACGCAGGGAGTCAGGCTAGCGAGCAATCCTCCAAAAAAAGCAAAAACAAAATCAAACGGGCTACCGGAGAGCAGCATCAATCCACCTTAAATATGGCTTATCGCCAACAATTACTTGCAGACCAATAATCTCAGGAACTTTATAGCTATGCAAAGATTTAATTAACTTGCTAACCTGAGTAAATTTTGCTTTTGTTGACTTAATCATAAGCAAAAACTCTGTAGCCTTCTGAACTTTATTCTCCCAGAAAAATACAGAATCAACTTTATTAACAATATTAACGCACGCAGCTAATTTAGCCTTAATCAAGCTGACGGAAATCTTTTGTGCTTCTTTTTTGCTGCTCGCCGTAACTAAAACAACAATATGCATAATTTTAATTATTCTCCTAATTTTTAATCATACCATGGATAACTATAGCATTCAACAGAACAAAATAATCGTCTGGCCATTCTCTAGCTTTCATGTACTTTTACCGACCTGATCCTGCCCAATTGTGAGCAAAGGTCAAAAACCAAAGTAGGGTCTTCAGTAGCCATGCTGATCTCATAATTACAACTTTCCCCATGCTTTTGGCAATCACCAACTACCAAATCACTGCCAAACTCCGCCAGCGCGCTTTTGATAATTTTTGGCGAGCTGCCTTTGGCATGCAAAATAAACTCTAAGGTGTATTTTGTAATCATTTAAGCATCATCACAGAAATTAATCTGCCCGCTGCTTGAGCCTCTTTGCGGAATGAAAAAAAATCATCATCGGAAAAGGTACAAAACGCAGGATCAAAAATATTTTCTTCTTCTACTCCGCAGCCAACCAACTGTCTTTGATTAATCAGCGCAATATCCATAAAAATTCCTCCCTCCCTCTTCAGCAGGCCAAAAGAAAAATTGCTTTTAAAATCCTCCTCTACCTGGAAACAACAGGAACGAATTGACGGTCCAAAACCAACAAGTAAATCTTTTGCCTGGCTGCCAAATTTTTCCCGCATCCGGCTGATCCCTGCTTGCGAAATATTCTTTTCAGTACTCCTCCAACCCGCATGTAAAATAGCAATTGCCGGCCGCTCAGGATCATAAATAAAAATCGACAGGCAATCAGCGGTTAATATCGCTAGCGGAACACCTGGTTGATCAGTGATAAAACCATCCGTGTCCATAATCGAGCTAGCGTAATCCAAAGCGCCGCTGCCTTTATTTTCTTGCCTCACATATTCAACATTTTTTCCATGCACCTGCTGAGCACAAATCAGGCTGCGATAATCAATTCCTATGCTGCCAAGGAATTTTTTACGATTCGCCAAAGAACTTTTAGTATCTCCATAAGATAAAGACATATTGCCATCCTGTTTTCTGCTAAAAACAGCAGTGACCGAATTTAACCCGAATTTTTGGAATGGATTATAAGGCAACATTTATCTCTACTATTTTATTACGCGATTTTACCCCGCTTTTTAACTTAATCTGATATTTCTTGATTTTAAAATGCTCGCTTAACAACTCAATTAGCTGGCTATTTGCCAGGCCGTCATAAGCCGGCTTAGTCAGATAGACTTTTAAAACATTGCCAATTTGTTCAATATGATTGCGGCTGGCACGAGGGCTAACACGAAGATTAAAAATCATAAGTAAATTTTACTTAAGGCTCTATAGATTTAGTGTCCTGAATATTTATCAGGCGCTCAGAGACCTTGTCAAAACGCTTCTGCGCGTCCTCATACTTGGTCTTTGCGTTAACCAGATGGCTACCTAAGGTATTAAAATCTTCTTTAAACTTTTCTGTTTCAATGGAAAGCGCGCTTAAGCTTTTTAGGATCAACTTGGCGTTTTCCTCCACTTTAAGGCCGCGTAAACCTAAACAAATCACCTGCAAATAGGCATAGAAAGTATTCGGTGAAACAGGAATAACCTTCTTGGACATACTATAAGAAAAGATATCCTCTTTTATAATTACTTCGTAATAAACATTTTCCGCCGGAATATACATTAGGGCGAAATCATAGGTATTTTCCGCAGGCAAAATATATTTTGCCGCGATTTCGTTAATCCGATTTTTTATATCCTGGATAAACTTTTTACGAAAAGAATCCTTTGTCGGTTCATCGGCAGCCTCAATCATCTTCTGAAAGTTCTCTAAACTAAATTTAGCATCCACCGGGACTAAGCGCTCCCCAAGCCGGATAACCGCATCTACGGTATCGCCATTTTTAAAATGATATTGAGCCTGATAATGCTCAATAGGCAAAACCTGAGAAAGTAAGTTTTCTAATAAAGTCTCTCCCATTGCCCCCCGAAACTTCGGGGCGCGCAGGAGCTCCTGCAGGCTAGAGATATCACGGCTTATCGCGATAATCTGCTTATTGGTCTCCTCTAGCTTTCCCAGCTGCTCTTTTACGTTCCCAAAAACAGCAGTAGCACTGCCTAAATTCTGGCCGATAATTTTATTCGCTTCCTGAATAGACTGATTCATCTGATTCAAGCGTTCATTAACCTGAGAGGAAATTTTTAGCACGACCGCCACGATAAAACCGGCTAAGATCAAAAATAACACTGCCGCCAGGATAATCATAAAGTTATTATACCACTAATAAAGAATCTGCTTAAAGTAAATAATCTTTCTTTACTCTTTTTAAGGAACGAAAGATGTTCTTTTTTATATCCGGACAAATTTTTTCCAGATCCTGAATAATGCGGCCCATCCGGTTCCGGTTAGAAATAATAGAATGCGGACAAACACAGGTTTGATGGGCTAATTTTGTTTCTTTCGCAAAAAGTTTAATCAAGCCCTCTGGGACATAAGCCAATGGCCGAATCAATGTAATTTTACCTTTAAATAACTCCTGTTTGGGGGCCATGGTTGATATTTCTCCCCGAAAAAACAAATTTAGCAGCATGGTCTCGGTAATATCATCCAGATGATGCCCTAAGGCAATCTTAGTGCACTTAAGTTTATTAGCAATGATGAATAATTCCTTTCTTCTGTTCCAAGAACACCAAAAACAATTAATTTTACTCTTGGGTGTTTTCTTTAAAATATCAGTTTTAATTATCCTATACTCTACATTGAGTTTTTTAAAATATTCTTTCAATTTAGCCGAGATTGATTTAGGATAACCCAAATCAATGTGTACGGCAACAAGGTTATACTTAATCGGCACAAATGCCTGACGGTCAATTAATAGCCGCAATAAAGTCAGGCTGTCTTTACCCCCTGAAACGGCAACCGCGATCTTATCATTAGGCGCAAGCATCTTATAATCCATAATCGCCTTACCCATGCCCTTAGAAATATAATATTCTGTTCCCTTTAACATCCCCATTAAAAGATTAGGATTAGTAGACAGTGTATATATCCCTTTGTGGCTCAACTATTTGCAAAACAAATACAAAAAATGTATTTGTTTTGCAACCTAACTAACCCCAATGGTTTACATACACTGTCTACTATTTTTCTATTCTATTTATATTCTACCTGAATCGACAACCATCTTGCGGATTTGCTGATTTAGCGGATGCGCAAGTAATTCCTCAAGGCTAAGCGGAAGCCGCAGCGACCAGTTTTTCGGGCTAATTGTACCCGGTACATTTACCCGATACTGATAGGGATCACCTTTAAAAATATCCGCCATGCTCAAATAATCTCTTATGGAATTAATACAGAATATTGCCTGAGAGTTTAGGATAAATTTAATCATCTTAGTCAGTAGTTCTGCATTTGCCTCTTCGGTTATTGTTCCGCAGCAATCTAAAATTTTCCACAGTTTTTCTTTTTCTCTAAAAGTGTTTTCATAAAGCTCAATAAAATCACCCACTTCATCTGTCCTTTTACCCAGCTCCCAAAGCAGCTTATCTATACTATTAATCTCATCCCTCCAACGCAGACGCCCATGAAACGAAAGGCGGGGATCGAAAAGTTTTAAACTCACCTTGGCAAAATCTATTTTGCGTTCTTTACACTTTCTCATAAATAAACCCTGATCAACTGTACCGGCCTCATATTGCCACCAGGCCTTCCAATTAGTCGTATCATGAGTTGAAAGCATCGCCACAGCCAGCGTTCGATACTCCTGGGGCGCAAGAAAATCATGACGCCTGTTCCAGTCTTTTACCCAGCGCTGCACATCATTTCCGCAAATACCAAATTCCAATAAAGCATCAATACAACATTTAGGAATTACACCTAAATCTTCCGCGCAAAGAAGCATCTTGGTATTTTTGACCAAAACGCTTAAAATCTTACGGCCATGCTCATTCCAAATCTGCTCATCAAGCGGATCGAAAACTCCGTTAGCCCCCTGATTCTGTTCTGCATCATTATAAGGTATACTCCAGATACGAAAAAGACCGACAACATGGTCAATCCTTAAAATATTATAAAACTCCTGCGCGTATTTTAATTTCTCTTTTATATAGCGATAATTATCCCTAGCAATCGCCTCCCAATTATAAGTAGGCATTCCCCAGCGCTGCCCTAAAGCCGCATACATATCCGGAGGAGCCCCGGCAGCAAAATCAAGTTTAAAGAATTCCGTATGCACCCAAACATCCGCGCTATCCCGGGAAACCAACACCGGCAGATCACCTTTTAGAAGAATATTATTTTTCGCCGCATACTCAGCGGCAGACTTAAACTGCTTAAAAATAATCCACTGCAACCATATTTGAAAAGTTATTTTTTCAATATTATCCCGTTGGAATTCTTCTAAAGCGAAAGGCTCGCGATTCCTAAATTTCTCTTCCCACTCATACCAAGGCTTACCCTGATAATGTTCTTTTAACGTTTTAAAAAGCGCAAAATCAAATAACCAATAAGAATTCTTCCGCTGGAACTCTTCAAAATCTAACTCCTCACTTAAATCTTGAGTTAAATAAACATCAAAAAGCAACTGTAACTTAGCATTCTTTAGCGAATAATCAACATGCGAATTGGAATCAGTTTTAGGCTCAAATTTTATTTCTCTTAAAACAGGAAAATCTCCTAAGCAAATATATGCTGGCTCAAGCGCAAAAGAACTTATTGCATCATAGGGGCAATACAACGGTCCGACTTCATTCATTGGTAAAAGTTGAATTATAGAGTTGCCCGTTAACTTTGCCCAATCGATAAGAAGCCTTAAATCCCTAAGATCACCAATACCAAAACTGTCTTTAGAATACACAGTAAATAGCGGAATTAAAACCCCGGCGCGTTTTTTAAAGCCGATTGCGCTCCAGTTTTCTTTAGATATATTGTTAGATAGAGATTCTGCGATGGGATCTAGCGGCATTTTCTCTAATTACCTGAGGGGTAGGATTAACTGAATTATTTTATCATACCAAAATAATGATACCAGTGCTGCTAAAGATAAAAATGGTCCATAGGGAATAGTGTGGTCTTTCTTTGTAACTAGATTGATGATGCCGATAACTAACCCTAAAAAAGGCGCTAGAAAAAATGTAAGTAATGCTTTTTGCGGACCCATAAACGCACCGATCATCGCCATTAGCTTTACATCCCCTCCACCCATAGATTCGGTTTCACCATTAACCGCTGGACGCCGGAGCAGCTTAAAATAAACAAGGTCAAAAAGTACACCCGTAAGATAAATAATCCCGCCGCCAACAATTATGCCAAGAAAAGAATGCTGCATCGGTAAAAAGCTGAATCTTAAAGGGCTCAATGTGAATCCGGTTATAGAAACCATAATAAAACCGAGAATCATCCCTCCGATTGATACTTCATCGGGAATAATACGATGCGGGATATCTATAAAGGTCGCAATGATTAACCCCCAAAACATAACCATGTACAGAAAAAATTCGTAATTTAATCCAAAACGAGCAAAAAGCGCAACCATTAAAAACGCAGTTAATAACTCCACCAAAGGATAACGCAAAGATATCTTTTCTTTACAGCTTCGGCACCTCCCTTTCAACAAGAGATAGCTTATAAAAGGGATATTATCATAACCGGGTATTCTTTTCTGGCATTTTGGGCAATGCGAGCGGGGCCAAACAACAGACTCATTTTTAGGCATACGATGAATACAAACATTCAAGAAACTACCCACGATAGAACCAAAAACAAAAACAATTATTTTGGCAATCATATCTTCTGCGCTCCTTTAATAAGTGCCTCTTGCATAATTTTTACCGGAGGTTTTTTACCGGTAAAATATTTAAAAGCAAAAACTCCCTGATATAAAAGCATACCTAAGCCATTGGAACAATTTAATCCATATTTTCTAGCTAAACTGATTAATTTCGTTTCCGCAGGATCGTAAATAAGATCATAAACAAAAAGCCCTTTATGCAACCAACTCTCATTAATTAGGCAAGGGTCGCCTGAATGCATCCCCACCGGAGTTGCATTGATCAATAAATCCTTTTGGCCAATCTTTAAATCTTCAATCCGCGTAGCAACATCAAATCTCGTGTGCGCAAAATTAGAGCTTAGCCTCTTAAAAAGGCTTAAAGACTTAAACTTATCAATATCATAAATACATAGCTCTAGAACCTTCATTTTTGCTAAAGCAAAACAAACTGCTTTAGCTGCCCCGCCTGCTCCGATTATCGCTACCCGATAAGGCTTAACCTTTAATTCCTTAAGGTGCCCGGCAAAACCCAGATAATCCGTATTAAAACCTTTTAACTTACCATTCCTAGACACCACCACGGTATTCACTGCGCCAATCTCCTGAGCTCCTACTGAGAGGCTATTCAGATAAGGTATAACTTTTTCTTTATAAGGTATAGTTACGTTAAAGGCGCGGATATTCTTCTTTTTTATATTTAGAAAAAACTCTGCTAACTTTTCAAAATTAACTTCAAATAATTTATATCGCGCTTTTATTTTTAAGCTACGCAAACCCGCATTGTGCATAGACGGCGAAAGGCTGTGTTTGATCGGATAACCCAAAAGACCAAAGGTAAGGCTTTTTACTTGCGGTTTCATTTCTTTAAAATAACCTGGAACAATGACTCCCAGTGAGTGTTTTGATAACGCGAAAAAATATCCGGATAGAGATTAATTAATTCTTGGGCTATCTCATTAAAAGTAAGCTGCCTATTTTTTTCAGGTAATCCTTCACCAGTGTACTCCCGAGGAAATTCTCCGTAAAAAAGTTCCCAGAACTTTACCCATTCCTCCTTACTAAAGCTTTTAAAGGGCTCAGAAAAATAAAGTTTTAGCTCTGTTTCTTGAACCAAAGTGCTGAGCGGCCGATCGCGAAATTCAGACGCGGATGTATCTGGACTAATATTACCGACTACAACTTCAGCTTTGTGAAGATTAAACTGCAGGAATGATCGAATCGATTCATGATATATAAATACAAAGGCCAAGAGTATAAAACCCGTAAGCAACATTAATCTTACGATTAATTTATTATTCTGCATATTTATTTACCGCGTTTAGATAAGCAAAAATGGAGGCCTCGATAATATCTGTGCTTGAGCCACTCCCGCTAATAATCGCATCTTTTATCTTTAGCCTCAGACTTACCTGACCCAAAGCATCCTTGCCTGAGGTAACCGCCTCCAGGCGAAAATCTTCCAATTTCGCTTTAAAGCCGGTAATTTTATCTATAGCTTTAAAACAGGCGTCCACTGGTCCGTCACCGGAAGAAACTTTGGATATCTTCTTACCGCCTTTAATCAAAATAACTCCGGACACAGGCTTAATCTTAGTGCCAGAATTAATTTCAAAACTATCCAGCTTCCAGATAAGCTTGCCGACGCAGATTTCATCCTCAACAATCGCCCTTAGATCATCATCGAAAATATCCTTTTTTTTGTCGGATAAATCTTTAAAACGGCAAAAGGCTTTATCCACCTGCTCTTTGTTTAAATTATAACCTATTTTTTTCAATCTTTCATTAAAAGCATGCCGGCCGGAATGCTTGCCTAAGACCATTCCCTCTACAACAAAACCCACATCTTCTCCGCGGATAATTTCATAAGTAGAACGCTCCTTAAGCACACCATCCTGGTGAATACCGGACTCATGCCTGAAGGCATTGCCTCCGACAATAGCTTTATTCGGAGCAACGACAAAACCAGTGAGTTTACTTACCAAGCGGCTAACTTTATAAATATTCTTTTTATGAATACCGGTTTTTAAACCGGAATATATGTCTTTGCGCGTATCTATACTCATCACGATTTCTTCCAGAGAAGCATTTCCGGCGCGCTCTCCGATGCCATTAATCGTGCACTCTACCTGGCGGGCGCCGGATTTGATCGCCGACAAAGAATTAGCTACTGCCAAACCCAAATCATTATGACAATGCACCGAGATAATTGCCCGATCAATATTAGGCACGTTTTCCTTAATCGCTCTAACCAACCTGCCATATTCTTCGGGTTCAGTATAACCTACAGTATCCGGTATATTAACGGTAGTTGCTCCGGCTTTAATTACCGCTTCAATTACCTGAAAAAGAAAATCTTTTTGGCTGCGCGAAGCATCCTCCGGAGAGAATTCAATATCCGAACAAAATTTTTTGGCATAGCTTACTGACTCCACAGCTAGTCGAATAATTTCGCCTTCGGCTTTTTTTAACTTATATTGCATATGTATTTTTGATGTCGCTAAAAATATATGGATACGCGGCCTCCGGGCAAGTTTAGTTGCCTCTACCGCAGCATCAATATCTTTTTTGATTGCCCGGGCAAGGCCACAGACAACCGGAAGTTTAATGTTTTTAGCGATTGCCTGCACAGCAGTAAAATCACCTTTAGAAGAGACAGGAAATCCTGCCTCAATAACATCAACCCCCAAATTCTCAAGCGCCCCGGCCACTTCCAGTTTTTCCTTATAATTCAAAGAAGCACCCGGAGCCTGCTCGCCGTCCCTTAAGGTTGTATCGAAGATTATTATTTTATCCATGGTTAATTTATTATATTGTTGTTTTAGATTTTACGGATGACTTGGGTGTTTTCGCAGCGCGTCAGCGCAAGAAAATACCTAAGACAGGACCCGTAAAATTTGATCTACAATTTACAATCTTTACTTTTTCATCCAGGGCATCATTTCCCTTAATTGTTTGCCCACCTTTTCAATTAAGTGTTCATCGCCAGCTTTGATTAAACTGTCAAAATTCTTGCGTCCGGTTTCATTCTCTTTAATCCATTCCCTGGCAAATTTTCCGGATTTAATTTCCTTAAGAATCTTTTGCATTTCCTTGCGTGTTTTTTGCGTAATAATTCTCGGTCCGCGAGTTAAATCGCCATAACAAGCAGTATTGGAAACTCCTCTGCGCATCCCCGAGATACCGCGCTCCTGAATCAAATCCGTAATCAATTTTAATTCATGCAAAACTTCAAAATAAGCAATCTCCGGCTGATAACCGGCATCAATTAAAGTATCAAAACCCGCCTTAATCAATTCACTTACTCCGCCGCAAAGTACTGCCTGTTCGCCAAAAAGATCGGTTTCGGTCTCCTCATCAAAAGTAGTTTCAATTACCCCGGCGGTGGTAGCTTTAAGTCCTTTGGCATAAGCTAAAGCTAAATCTTTAGCCTGACCGCTGGCATCCTGATAAATTGCGATTAATGAAGGCACGCCCTTACCTTCTTCATACATTTTTCTCACCAAAGCGCCCGGACCTTTAGGAGCCACCATAAATACATCAACATTTTTCGGAGGCTTGATCTGCTTAAAACGAATATTAAAACCATGAGAAAAACAAAGCGCTTTGCCTTTTTTTAAATTCGGTTTAATCGATTCCTGATAAACCTTAGCCTGCAGATGATCCTGAGTAAGAATTTGAATAATATCCGCAGATTTCGCCGCTTCCGCCGCACTCACCGGAGTGAACCCATCCTGCGTGGCCTGTTGAAAATTAGGAGTTCCTTGGACCTCTGAAACCACTACCCTTATTCCCGAATCACGCAGGCATAATGACTGGCCGCGGCCCTGGATACCATAACCGATAATTGCCACCGTTTTATCTTTTAATAAATTTAAATCCGCATCCTTGTCATAATAAATCTTTGCCATTTTATTATTCCTTCCTTTCTAATTGCTGATTGCCAATTTTCCTGTTCTCACTAATTCCTTAATCCCAAATTTATCCAATTCCTCCAAAAGCGCTTTTATCTGCTGTTCATCGCCTACTGCCTCGACAGTCGCGGTATCCGCTTTATGATGAACAATTTTACCCACAAACTTTTCAAAAATTGCCTCAAGTTTAGGTTTATCCTTTGCGGCGTAATTTATTTTTGCCAAAATCAGTTCGCGGTCAAGATGATCTTTTTTGGTAAAATCTGTAACCGTAATCACATCGATTAATTTATTTAACTGCTTGTGAATCTGTTCTAAGACTTTTTCGTCTTTAGCTTCCACTACAATAGTCATATAGGATATCTGGGGGTCAAAGGTTTCAGAAACTGCTAAGGAGGCAATATTATAACCCCGTGCGCTGAATAATCCTGCTATGCGCGCTAAAACTCCGAATTTATTCTCTACTAATACCGAGATTGTATGTCGCATTATGCCAACCCTTCAATCATCTTGTTAATCGCAGAACCCGCCGGAACCATCGGATAAACATTCTCTTCCGGCTCAATACGAAAATCTATAAAAACTGTATTCTGAGTTCGGATTGCTTTTTGCAATACAGCGCGCACTTCGGATTTCTTAGTTACCCGCATTCCCACTGCCCCATAACTTTTAGCCAACAAAACATAATCCGGACTAGTAATTGGCGTATAAGAATAGCGTTTCTTATAAAATAACTCCTGCCACTGTCTAACCATACCTAAAAAACCATTATTAAATATCAACACCTTCACGTTGATTTTATTGGCTACACAAGTAGCCAACTCCTGAATATTCATCTGAATCGAGCCATCTCCGGCAATATTAAAAACTTCTTTTTCAGGAAATCCCAGTTTTGCTCCCATGGCCGCCGGGAATCCAAAACCCATAGTGCCTAACCCGCCGCTAGAAATGAATGTGCGCGGGGTCAGATATTGATACCATTGGCATGCCCACATCTGACTCTGACCCACTTCAGTACAAATTATCGCTTGACCCCTAGTTAACTTCCAAAGCTCCTGGAGGATATATTGCGGTTTAATCATCGCGGAATCATCCTTATAAGTTAACGGATATTTATTTTTCCAGCCCTCTGTCGTCTTAAGCCACTGCGCAGTATCCGGAAGCTTCTTAATTTCGCAAATAAGTTGTTTAAGAATATTTTTGGCATCTCCCACGATCGGAACATCAACCCGGATATTCTTACTAATACTTGAAGGATCAATATCAATATGTATAACTTTTGCCCCCGGGGCAAAATCATCCAGCCTTCCGGTAACCCGGTCATCAAAACGCGCGCCCACGGCAATAATTAAATCTGATGCCATAACCGCATGATTAGCATAAGCCGTGCCATGCATTCCCAACATCCCTAAAAATAACTTATGCGTACCAGAGAAACTACCCAGCCCCATAAAAGTAGTCGTTACCGGAGCCTGAATTTTTTGTGCTAATTCTTTTAATTCTAAATGTGCGCCGGAAGTAATTACTCCGCCGCCGGCATAAATAATCGGTTTCTTAGCCGTCGAGATTAATTTCGCCGCTTTCTTAATCTGCCCCGGATGGCCGGAATAAGTCGGCTGATAACTGCGTATGTTTATCTTTTCCGGCCAGATAAATTCTGTCTCCGCGCGCTGAACATCCACGGGAATATCAATAAGCACCGGGCCGGGCCGGCCGCTGGAGGCGATATAAAAAGCCTCGGCAATAGTGCGCGCCAGGTCTTTTACATCTTTAACCAAGAAATTATGCTTGGTTATCGGACGGGTAATCCCGGTTACATCTGCTTCTTGAAAAGCATCATTACCGATTAAGTGTGTGCCGACCTGCCCGGTAATCGCCACCATAGGAATTGAATCCATATAGGCAGTAGCAATCCCCGTTACAAGATTGGTTGCGCCCGGACCGCTAGTTGCTAAACACACCCCCACCTTACCCGTTGCCCGAGCATAACCATCAGCAGCATGCGCCGCACCCTGCTCATGACGAGTAAGAATAAACTTAACGTCAAAATCATAAAGTTGATCAAATATCGGCAGAACCTGGCCCCCGGGGTAACCAAAGATTATCTCAACTCCTTGCTTTTTTAATGACTCTAACAATATTCTTGCGCCAATCATCTTTAGCTTAAAATAGCTCCCTTATCTGCTGAACTCACTAATCTAGAATAACGGGATAAATACCCGGTTTTAATTTTAGGCTCCACGCACTTCCAATGTTTAAATCTTTTTTCTATTTGCTCCTTGCTTAATTTTACTTCCAGTTTACGATTTGGAATATCAATGATAATTGTATCACCATCTTTAAGAATTGCAATCGGCCCACGCGCTGAAGCTTCCGGCGAAACATGGCCAATACAAGGACCTTTAGTCCCTCCTGAAAAACGACCATCGGTTATTAAAGCCACTGAATCCTCCAGGCCCAAACCCACAATCGAGGCGGTAGGTGCCAACATCTCACGCATCCCTGGACCACCTGCCGGGCCTTCATAACGAATAACAATGCAATCCCCTTTTTTAATCTGATTACCCATAATCGCCTGCATGGCTTGCTCTTCACGATTAAATACCCGAACACGGCCAACAAATTGCATCATCTTAGCGCTGACTCCGGATTGTTTTACTACTGCCCCATTGGGCGCAAGATTGCCGTATAAAACCGCAATCCCACCCTGCTTATGATACGCTTTATTTAACGGCCGGATTACCTCTTGATCAAATATAACTGCCTTATCCGCAATCTGGAATAATTTTTGACCGCTAACATTTAAAGTATTATTCAATTTTGATTTTAATCTCTTTAATACCGCGGGAATTCCACCAGCATACTCTATGTCTTCCATAAAATGCTCACCCGCCGGTTCAATATTCGTAATATGCGGTACGGTCTTTGAAATTCGATCAAATGTTTTTAAATCCAAATCTATGCCTGCTTCATGAGCAATACTCATCAAATGCAAAACCGTATTGCTTGATCCGCCTAAAGCCATATCGACTACAATGGCATTCTCCAGGGATTTCGCCGTGATAATATCGCGTGGTTTAATGTTCTGCTTGACCAACTCCACAATCCGCTCGCCGCTGACTTGGGCAATCCGGCGTTTCTTAGCTGTTCCCGCCAGCGCCGTGCCACTTCCCGGAATAGACATGCCCATGGTTTCAGTCAGACAAGCCATGGTATTAGCAGTATATAAACCCTGGCATGAGCCTTGTCCCGGACAAGCCTCCATTTCCAGGCATGAAAGTTCCTCCACAGAGATATCGCCTTTCTTAGCCCGCGCCATTCCTTCAAATGTATCATGCACAAAAGCTAATTTTCTTTTATTAAAACGCCCGGAAAGCATTGGCCCGGCAGTAACAATAATTGCCGGAATATTTAAGCGGGCTACGCCCATCAGCATTCCGGGAGTAATTTTATCACAGTTAGTCAAACAAATAATTCCGTCTAATTGGTGGGCATTAGCTACTGTTTCGATAATATCCGCCACCAGCTCACGTAAAGCTAAAGGATAGCACATCCCCAAATGCCCCATAGCGATCCCGTCGCAAATACCCGGCACGCCAAATAAAAACGGCACGCCGCCGCCATAACAAACCCCGCGTTCAATAAATCTTTCCAAATCACGCATCCCAACATGCCCGGGGATAAGATCGGTAAATGATGTCGCTACCCCAATAAACGGGCGCTTTAAATCATTTTTAGACAGACCAGTAGCGTGCAAAAGTGCGCGATGCGGCACCCTATCTAAACCTTTTTTTATTTGATCAGATCTCATTTAGCACCCCCACTTTAGTCTGCGCCTTCTCCGTCGTGCACTACCGCAGTAACATCCTGACGTTTACGCACAATCACTCTTTTTAAGGTAACATATTTATCTACCAGCTCCCGATTATTTACGGCGCTAAGCTGCTTAAAGAGAAAATCAAATTTGGCTTCAATTTCTACGGCAATCTTATCGCGTACCTCTTGCGGCAAAGACATAATATCTTTTTTAAAAGGGCCCAGTGCTTTTTTACGCGCTTTATAAAAAAACTGCTCCTCGGTTTCGCCTTCTTTTCTTTCACTGGCAGCGTTAACTTTTAGCCAATCATAAATTTTATTCTTTAAATCCACAGGAAAATATTTACTATCAAACATCATATTTTGGAATCCGGTTGCTAAATGTACTTCTAATGTATTATTCTCCGGGAATTTATGAAACATTTCTTCTGGTAAAGTTGAAGCACCATGCTGCACAGCTCCACCAATGCCAAATTCCTTTTGCGCAATACCGGAAAGAGTATTTAATGTCGAGAAATCAAGCTTAACCTCAGCCATAGAGCCATCAGCCTTAACTATCCCACCGTGAGAGGTTCCGGTCTGAACAGAAATTTTACTTATACCGATTAACCCTTTGCGTAATCTTTCTTTATAACCCTCCATAAACGCGCGTAGATCTTGGATATTTGAGTTCTGATGTCCCACCTCACCAATTTCGCCACCCACTGAAACGGTGATGCCTTTTGGTTGGATACGGCGAATAAGCTGCGTTAATTTCGCGCACACTTGGTAATTATCTTTCTGTTGCTGCTTAATATCTTTTTTAGATAAATCCACCAGCGTTGAGGAATCGATATCGATATTGTAGAAACCTTCGGCAATACTATCGGTGATCATCTCCTCTAATGCCCCGAGCTCCTTATCTGGATTCTCCTGGAACTTCTTAGCATTAACCTGACAATGATCTGCCTGGATAAATACCGGTCCGCTATAATTTTCCTTGATTGCTGCCGCTAAAATAACCGAAGTATATTCAACCGGAGGTTGGGCAGTATAACCCATCTCAGATTTAGCAATCTCAAAAATAAATGCCCCAGAGTTATTCTGCTTAGCGGTTCTAAATATTGCCCGGGCTAAATCATAGGTCATACTACGCAGGTTCATCGCCGGTACGGTAAACCCGCTAAATTCACCCTTACCACGCGCGATATAAAGCTCATGGATGCTCGAAGGATAAATTCCTTTTTTATAGGCGATATCCAGAATTTTTTTAGCTAATTTCTTTTTTAAAATTACATCATTAGTTAAGATCAGGTCCATTACAATTTTATCAATTTCCAACGGCTTTCTTCCCATTTTCAACTCACTCCTTCTCCGCAAGGGGACACCGGCGCAATGCAAATAAACGCCGGGTGTTCTTAGGTTAAAGTTTTAATTAGTTTATAAAAATTATCAATTTTAAATTCTTTCTTTCTAATGGCCGTCTCAAAATCAACTTCCACAATCTTTCCTGCGGTTAATCCTAAAGCAATATCTGTTTTACCTGTGATTAAACAATCCACTGCCGCTTTACCAAGATTCAAAGCTAAATCCCGGCTAATCGCTGTCGGCCGGCCGCCTCTTTGCACGTGGCCTAAAACCACTGTGCGCGTCTCCAGTCCGGTCATGTCCGTTATTTGCCTAGCGATATCATCAGCTTTACCTGCCCCTTCGGCAATAACAATAATCCAACTCATCTTTCCCACTAAATTACCGTGCACGATATCATGACAAACCAATTTAAGGTCCATCTCTTTTTCCGGAATAATTACATCTTCACAGCCTCCGCCAAGAGCGACCGTCAAAGCAATAAAACCCGATTCTCTACCCATAACCTCAACGACGAAAATCCGCTCCATACTAGTAGCCGTATCGCGGATTTTATCAATCGCATCCAAAGCCGTATTAATTGCTGTGTCTGTACCAATAGTATAATCTATGCCATTAACATCATTATCAATGGAAGCCGCGACACCCACGCAGGGAACATTAAATTTCTTATAAAATTCATGGGCAGCGGCAAAAGAACCGTTACCACCGATAACCACTAAACCATCGATATTATTTTTTTTGATCGTCTCATATGCCCGGTTCTGCCCTTCTTGCGTTCTAAACTCAGAACAACGCGCGGTCTTAAGAATAGTTCCACCCTGGCCAATAATACCAGAAACAGAACGATGATTTAATGGTTTCAGCTCTTCATTAATCAGCCCCCACCAGCCGCGAAAAACTCCCATCACTTCAAGCTTCTGATTAATTCCATAGCGCACCACAGAACGGATAGCCGGATTCATCCCCGGAGCATCCCCACCAGTAGTTAAAACAGCTATTTTTTTTATCATCTTTTAAATAACCCCTAAGAATAAATATTAAACTCTAAATCCGAAATCCGAAACTCTAGAAGTAACGTTTTGGTTTCGAATTTATAGTTTCGAGTTTGTTTAGAGTTTCGTGTTTCAAGTTTCGGATTTATCATAAAATCAAGTCCCCATCTCCCAGCTCGCCAGATATTTCTTTTGTTGGGCCGTTAACACGTCTATCTTAATCCCCATCGCCTTGAGCTTAAGCCTGGCAATATTTTTATCAATATCTTCCGGAACCGTATAAACTTGTTTTTGCAATTTGCGATAATTCTTAACCATGTATTCCGCAGAAAAAGCCTGGTTAGCAAAAGACATATCCATAACGCTAGCCGGATGCCCTTCAGCGGCGGCTAAATTGATCAAACGGCCCTGCCCTAAAAGATAGATCTTACGATTATTTTTTAAGGTATATTCATCCACAAAATCGCGGGTTGAACGTTTAGATTTCGCAATTGCCTCTAAACCCGGAATATCAATTTCAACATTAAAATGTCCGGAGTTAGCGATGATTGCGCCATCCTTCATTAAACTAAAATGCTCTTTGCGAATTACATTAATATCGCCGGTAACCGTAACAAAGATATCTCCAACTTTGGCTGCCTGACGAATAGGCATAACTTCAAAACCATCCATGGTCGCCTCTAACGCCCGCAAAGGATCAACTTCGATAACCGTCACTTTAGCCCCCATGCCTTTGGCGCGCATGGCCGTACCCTTACCGCACCAACCATAACCACAGACGACAAAATTACTCCCGGCAATTAATTTATTCGTCGAACGAATAATCCCATCTAAAGTAGACTGGCCCGTACCATAACGATTATCAAAAAGATGTTTAGTTAAAGCATCATTAACCGCAATTATCGGATAACGCAACTTACCTTCTTGCGCCAAAGCCCGCAGGCGTATTACTCCGGTAGTTGTTTCTTCGGTGCCACCAATAATATTAGCATGTACGCTTGCTGGGCGCTGGTGAATAGTACTCACCAAATCTGCGCCATCATCCATAGTAATATCAGGCTTTACTGCTAATGCAGATTTCATATGCGCGTAATAAGTTTTAGTATCCTCTCCCTTAATCGCAAAAACACCTACTTTTAAATCTCTAACCAAAGCCGCCGCCACATCATCTTGAGTAGAAAGCGGATTAGACGCGCAGATATATACATCCGCACCGCCAGACTTTAAAACATCTCCCAACACGGCAGTTTCAGTAGTCACATGTAAACAACAGGCGATCTTTAAACCTTGCAAAGGTTTTTCTTTAACAAATCTCTGTTTGATCAGGCTGAGTACAGGCATATTTTTAGCAGCCCATTCAATTCTTAAAGCGCCCTTTTTAGCTAATTTTATATCCTTAATATCATATTTCATAAATTCTCCTTGGATTATCTATACTAACAGGCATGCCTGTTAGCTACATTGATTTTATAATTTCTACATTGATTTTATAATTTCGCAGCTGCTTTTTTCAAAACCACAGCCTTATCTGTTTTCTCCCAGCTAAATTCTGGTTCCGGCCTTCCAAAATGCCCATAACTGGCAGTCTTCTTATATATAGGGCGGCGTAAATTTAAGGACTCAATAATTCCCTTTGGTGCAAGCTCAAAGTTCTGCCTGACTAATTTCACCAAGGCCTCCTCGGAAATAACCGAGGTACCCTCAGTTTTTATCATCACGCTTAAAGGATCTGCCCGGCCGATTACATAAGCAAGCTGAATAAGGCATTTTTCCGCTAACCCTGCACTCACGATATTCTTGGCAATATAACGGCACATGTATGCCGCGGAGCGATCAACCTTGGTCGGATCCTTACCCGAGAATGCTCCACCACCATGCGCCACTGCTCCGCCGTAGGTATCTACAATTATCTTTCTTCCAGTCATCCCGGTATCAGACTGTGGTCCACCCACGACAAATTTTCCCGTCTGATTAACAAAGTATTTGGTATGCTTATCTACCCAGCCTTTGAGGATCGGACCGGCAACCTGGCGGATAATCTCCTGGCGCGATTTTTCAGTAATACACTTGCCGCTTTTATCTAAGATATCATCCGTATGCTGCGAAGCCAAAACCACCGAATCCACACGCACCGGCTTGCCATTATCGTATTCAACAGTCACCTGAGTTTTTCCGTCCGGGCCAAGGTATTTTAGAATCTTCTCTTTACGCACCCGAGTTAAACGCATCGCTAATTTTTGCGCCAACATTAAAGCCAACGGCATTAACTCTTCGGTCTCTTTACAGGCATAACCAAACATTATACCCTGATCCCCCGCGCCGCCAGTGTCCACGCCTTGTGATATATCCGGAGACTGAGCATGAATCGCATTGAGAATAGCGCAAGTATGGAAATCAAAACCATATTTAGGGTGGTCATAACCAATCTCTTCAATTATCTTTCTGCTTATTTCATGCACATCGATAAAACCACGGGTGGTAATCTCACCGCCGACAATTAAAAGCCCCATAGTAACATAAGTTTCACAGGCTACCCGCGAATAAATATCATTCTTTAAACAGGCATCTAAGACCCCGTCTGAAATCTGATCACATAACTTATCCGGATGCCCTTCGGTTACCGACTCGGAAGTGAAATAATGTTTCTTTACAGCCATGACTCCTCCTCATTTTACCCCAGCCTCCGGCGCTTGGGGAAAAATGACCCTCAAGCCCCGCGAGGAGGGAAGTTATTTTATAAATGTTTCTTTTGCCGTGTTTAGATACTTATGATCACCAATATCGAACCAAGAACCGCTAAATACGTATCCATAAACATCCACCTTGTCTTTTAACCAAGCGATATAACTTCCGGTGGCATCTGTTTTTCTTTTTTCAGCTTGCATATAGGTGTTAATTAAATTTAAATAATCTTTGGCTATATAATACAAACACATCGCTACCAGATTTGACTGTGGATGTTTGGGCTTCTCCTTAAAACTGATTACACTTTTTAACTTATCCAACTTAACCACACCATAACGACTGGCATCATTTTTATGCTTTAATCTATACAAGCCTAAAGCGGCAGGAGCAAAATTTTTTTTAACCGCAGCCAAAAATCCTTGTAAAGAACCACTAAACAGGTTATCACCACCGACTACTAAAAGATCCTCTTGAATCTTCTTCTTCTTAATCACAAATTGTATATCTCCGATCGCACCTAACCTATCCAGATTATCTTTAGTCAGATCATCAACCAAAGTGATCTTCTTAGGCGACTTTACTGTTCTGACCCACTTTCTAAAATCTAATATAAATTTACTATTGGTTACAACGTAGATCTCATTAATATCGCTCACTAACCCTAATCGATCGATGATATAATTTATAATTGGCCTGCCTTTTACCTCTAAGAGCGGTTTAGGATACTTTTTAGTTAAAGGATAAAGCCGGGTAGCATATCCGGCAGCTAAAATTAACGCCTTCACTTTATTTTAAAATCTCCTCTAATCTATTTTGCGAAAATTCCTCAACCTCTTTACCGGTCGAAAGTTTCAACGCTTGAGCAGCAATCTCCTGGACAGACTTAAAACTTACCGCGCGAATTAAATACTTTAATTCCGGAATCACCTGCGGCGGTAGACTAAACTCATCTAAACCTAAACCCAAAAGAATAAGTGCCAAAGACGGTTCCCCGGCCATCTCTCCGCACATGGCGACCTTAATTTTAGACTGATGCGCTGCATCAATAAT
>JAPLMA010000005.1 GCA_026387255.1 Candidatus Omnitrophota bacterium
TACGCCTTGTAGACAGTCTATGTAACTATCTCAAGCTCATTGAGATACAAAACAAATATTTAACTATTTATAATCCCTGCTTAACAATATATTCGCATAAATCCACAACGCGATTTGAATAACCCCACTCATTGTCGTACCAAGCCAGCACTTTAACAAAATCATCCTGAATAATCTTGGTAATCTTAGCATCCACTACCGAGCTTAACGCGCAATGATTAAAATCAATTGAAACTACCGGATCCTCAGTATACCCGAGTATCCCCTTCATTGCTCCTTCCGCCGCTGCCTTAAAAGCAGCGTTCAATTCCTCCACGCTAGCTTTTTTAGCCAACATTACGGTTAGATCGACTACCGAAACATTCGGCGTAGGAACACGAATGGCAAAACCATCCAACTTACCTTTCAACTCCGGAATTACTAACGAAATTGCCTTAGCCGCTCCGGTTGATGTCGGAATCATAGAAACCGCTGCCGCGCGCGCACGGCGTAAATCCGAATGCACCATATCCTGCAACTTCTGGTCATTAGTATAGGAATGGATGGTGGTCATTAAACCCTTCACAATCCCCCAATTATCCTGCATGATCTTGGCCACCGGAGCAAGGCAATTAGTAGTACAGGAAGCGTTAGAAATTACATGGTGGTTTTTAGGATCATATTTTCCTTCATTTACTCCTAAAACTATTGTGATATCTTCACCTTCAGCCGGAGCAGAAATAATAACTTTTTTAGCGCCACCGCGTATTTAAAAAGATAAGCATTGCTCTTGGCATCCGTTAAGTCATTAATCGCCACGAGCTCTATATCTTTGCTATTCTTCTCTAAGATTGCGCGCGCTACTAAACGTCCAATTCTGCCAAAACCATTAATCCCAACTTTTACCGCCATTTTACTCCTCCTCTTTTTAACGAAACAGTTTCCAAGCTAATCGGGAAACGGGGATAATTTTACCCCCAAATCTTTTTTATACAGCTTTTAAATACTGCGCGGCTAATTCCGGCGAGGTTGGATCAAGGTAAAAACCCGTCCCCCACTCAAAACCTGCCACCTGCGTCAGCTTAGGCATAATCTCAAGATGCCAGTGATAATACTCTACATCCACCTCACCATTAATCGGCGCAGAATGAATTATATAATTATATGATAAATTTAGGAATACTTTTTTTAATTTCGCTAAGGTCTCTTTTAAAATCTGCGCCAGTGCCACAACCTCTTCAGCCGATATATGGCAGAAATAACCGCTATGCTGCTTAGGCATAATCATAATCTCAAAAGGAAACCGCGAAACAAAAGGACAAAACGAAATAAAATATTTATTCTCTAAAATTACCCTTGTCTTATCGCCAATCTCCTGGCGAATAATATCGCAAAATATACATCGCTCGCGGTAATTAAAATAATCCCGCGCCCCATGAATCTCCTCCAGCGCATTTTTCGGCACCATCGGTAAAGCCACTAACTGGGTATGCGGATGTTCTAGTGAAGCCCCGGCGGCCGAGCCATAATTACGAAAGACCATAATATATTTAAAACGGCTATCTTTTTTTAAATCTGACGCGCGCACACAGCACATCTTCAGATAACTTTCAATCTCTTCAGGTAAAAGCTCCGGGATATCTTTATTATGAAACGGGCTCTCAATTAAAACTTCATGCGCGCCAATACCGTTAGACAGATCATAAATACCTAATCCCCGGCGGTCAAGCTCGCCTTCAATTTGAAGTGCGGGAAATTTATTGGCTACAACACGCACCTGCCAGCCCGGGCTGTTTGCTTGAGTGTTTGGATCGCGAAAACAGCTTATCTCCGGCGGAGTCATAAATTCATTGCCATAGCAAAATGGGCATAACCCACCCTTAACAATATTTTGCTCATACTCAAAATCTTCCGGTTTATTCGGATGATCCGTATCCACAATCACCCAGCGGCCAACCACCGGATCTCTTCTTAATTCTGGCATTAGATCTCTACCTCTCTTAAAAACTTAGCTGTTTCTTCCGGAGGAAGCGGACAAATATAAAATCCCGTACCCCACTCAAAACCCGCCACTTTAGTTAAGCGTGGCATAATCTCGATATGCCAATGATAATCTTGATCAATCGTTTGCCATGCTTCTTCGGTAAAATCCAAGTCTCAAAAGGAAAACGCGCGGCAAACGGGCTAACCGCGACAAAACCATCAAAATCTAAAATTACGCGCTCTTTTTGCTCCAGTTCCTGTTTGATTAAATCACAGAACACACAACGCTCATGATATTCGTAATACTGACGTGCGCCAGCCAACTCCTCTTTTACCCGTTTAGGATTAACCGGAGTAGCAATTAACTGGCTCCGCGTATGCCTAATCGCGCCGCCACCTGAGCCCTTACCATAATTTTTAAATACCAATACATATTTTAAACGCATATCTTTTTCTAAATCCGCTATTCTATCAGAATAACAATTAAGTACCCGGGTAATCTGCTCTTCGCTTAAATCCGCCATATTAGCGATATGCTGGTTCGTCTCAATCACCACCTCATGCGCGCCTACCCCATTCATCACATCATAAACCCCATTTCCGCGACGATCCAGGTCACCTTCAACCCTTAAAAATGGAGAAATACTGGGGACCACGCGTAAATCCCAACCCGGGCCATTACGCGTAGGATTACGCGGCCGGATAGCATAAATTTCAGAAGGAGTTTTTGCTTCTTTGCCTTCGCAAAATGGGCAGGCCTTCGCCTCTTCCGGATCATGAATATGACCGGAAAATTGATCCGGGCGCCGCGCGCGTTCAGTGGCAATAATTACCCATCTACCGATAATTGGATCTTTCCTTAATTCTGGCATAGTGTTTGATTATAACAGAACTTCTAAAAGTTGCAACAAATTTATACTCTGGAGTTTCCTTATTTCTCCTAACGTTCTCCCCAGACCGTAGCGGAGGTTTAAACCTCCGCTACGGTTCCGACGAAATAATCTCAGCCTAAACTTTCTCCAACAACAAGCTTATGTCCAATAATAAAACTTTGCGCCGACATACGCTTGCCAGCTTCTAACTGGAGCTCTTTAATTGCCAGAAATCCCCTGCCGCTGGCCACAATAATCCTATCCTTATCCGCCCTCACCACTTCACCGGGTAGAGGCTTATGATTTGGAAATAACGGAAAAACATCCGCCTGAAATATCTTCAACCGCTTACCGCGGTAAACCGTATTTGCCGCCGGCCAAGGCAAAAGGCCTCTAACCTGGTTAGAAATATCCATTGCTGATAGACCCCAATCAATTGAACCATCTTCTTTCTTAAGCTTAGGAGCCAGAATTACCTTATCTTCATCCTGATCCACTAAACGATAACTCCGGCTATCAATAATTCCCAGCGTATCGATTAAAAGCTCAGCCCCACACCTACGTAACTTTTCCTCAAGCGTCACGGATGTATCTTTATCATCAATCTTAACTTCTTTTTGTAAAATAACCGGGCCAGAATCCATCTTCAGAGTTACGAACATAATCGTAACCCCGCTCTTTTTTTCTCCATTAATTATCGCCCAGTTAATCGGAGCTGCTCCCCGGTAACTCGGTAAAAGTGATGCGTGGATATTTATCGGCATGAGTTTTGGGATATCCAGAACTTCCTGGGAAAATACCTGGCCATAAGCCACAATCACAAAAAGATCCGCTTCCAGGTCTTTTAGAAACTTTACACTTTCTTTAGATTTAATATTTTCCGGCTGGAATATTTTAAGTTTCGCCAAAACCGCTGTGCTTTTAACATCCGTGCCGCTAACCTGCAAGTGCCGGCCTTTTTTCTTATCCGGCTGAGTAACCACGCAGACGATCTCATGCTTGCTTTTGATCAAAGCTTCCAATGAAGGAACCGCAAAATGTGCGCTACCGAAAAAAATAATCTTCATATTAGTCCTCTTTAAACTCTAAACACTAAATTCTCAATCCTAAACAAAAACCAAATCCAAAACTCTAAATTTAAAACAAATGCTTTAAATTTAGAGTTTATAGTTTTGAGTTTGTTTAGAGTTTAGAGTTTCGTGTTTCGAGTTTAGGATTTTACACTCCTTATATCGGGTCTACA
>JAPLMA010000090.1 GCA_026387255.1 Candidatus Omnitrophota bacterium
GAAGACAAGACAGGAGAAGGCTAAGGCTAACTTTTCATGTATTTTAGTAATCAGCGGAGCCGGGCTAATCCCTTCAGATTTAAGCTTGACCGCCTCTTTCTTTAGTTCATGAATAGTCATTTCTTTGTATTTCTTATCGACAACCTTATCTTGCATCTGGGCTATGTCCAGATTCATAAAATAAGTACGAAAATTAAGTTTGTAAAAGTTGGTGGGGTTTTCTGGGTCGGGCTCATCAGAAGTACCGTCGATAAGTTTTAATTTAATAGCATTTTGCCCGGGAATAGTAATAAATTCTCCGGCTTTAGCCACAATCGTGCGCGTTGCCCGATCTTCTCCCTGGGGTTCATAGATCCGAATGTTGTTCAGCCGGTTTTTCTTTTGGTCAACATGGTAAATAAAGAGAATATATTTTTTGAAGGAATCAATGAATACCCCCTCTTCAAAGGCGGCAGTAGGGTTTTTTATACCCATTTCCTGCAAGGTTTTACGGTAAGCAAAATGTGAATATGAAGCTGCCTGGTCATTAAAAACTGCTAAGGCTAGGCTTAAGGCCAGGCCGATAATTAATAAAGGCAGCATTAACTTAAATAAATTGATACCGCTTGAACGGATAGCGATTATTTCATTATCGCCGCTTAATCTACCCAGGGCAAGCAATATTGCCACGAGTATTGATATCGGCAAGGTATAGGTGACAATATAAGGAGTAAGATAGATAAAAATCTGGATTACGCTAAAAATATCCACTCCTTTATTGATCACTAAATCCGCAATGCGTTTTAAATTACCGATGAGCACCATGACAAAGGTAAGTACTCCAAGGCACAATAACAATGGCCCGAGGAATTCTCTTAAAATATAATTACGTAGGGTCTTCATATTTAGTTGGCTAAAGTTAGAAGGAGCACTTTTCTGGCCCCGGCGCTTTTTAAGCATTTGGCTGCTTCGTTTGAGGTAGCTCCGGTAGTTAAAACATCATCGATAAGTAGTAAATTTGTATCTTTAATTAATTCCGGTTTGGTTACCAAAAAACTTTTCTTTACATTTTGGCAACGTTCTCCAAAGGAAAGTTCCGTTTGAGTCTTGGTGGGCTTAACGCGGATGAGCACATCGGTTAAGACATTTTTATTGAACTCTCGGGCAACCTCTTGACTTAAGATTTCCGCTTGGTTAAATTCTCGTTCTCGTTGCCGGCTTTTGTGCAGTGGTATCGGAACCAGGAAATCAAGATGTTCAATGGGTAATTGGTAATCCCGGATAAATGTACGCATTAGTTTTCCTAAAGGTTTGCCTAGATAATCCTTACCGGAATATTTAAATTCATGGATCAGTTTCTTTACGGAGCCGGTATATGTACAGGGGCTAAAGGCCCGGTCAAAATAAAAATTAAACTTTGAGCAACTTGGACAGGCGTTTTTTTCTATCGCCAGGGAATTTAGGTGCCTGCCGCAGTTAGCGCAGAAGGGAGGTAGATTTTGCTCAATTTTATCCCAACAGCCGGCACAGACTAATTGCTGTTGGCCCTCCGGCGAAATTCTATTTTTACAAACTAAACAAAAATTTGGATAAATTAAATCCCGTAAGCCTTTAAATAACCCTCGTAACATAAAGATATAATATCAATGAAAATTAGGTTTGTCAAAGTAATTGGCATACGAAGGTGTTGACAGTCGGCTTTATCGATAGTAGAATAAAAATCATGGAAAAATTAGATCGCGCGGAATTGAAAAAAAGATTATTTAATTTATTAAACCAGCAGGCCTTAAAAAGAGGAGAATTCCTGCTTTCTAGCGGCAAATCTAGTAATTATTATCTTGATGGCCGCGTAATTACCCTGGATCCGCAAGGCGCCTATCTAGTGGCGAGCATAATTCTGGATATGCTTAAAGGTGAAGTTTTGGAGGCCATCGGCGGGCCGACTTTAGGGGCGGATCCGATTGTTGGAGCTTTGGCGGCGCTAAGTTATATTCACCAGCAGCCGGTTAAAACTTTCATTGTGCGT
>JAPLMA010000022.1 GCA_026387255.1 Candidatus Omnitrophota bacterium
AGGGATACTCGGGATTTCAGATCCGATAAAGAAAACAACCCCTGATGCTATTCGCGCTTTGCATAAAATGGGATTAAAAGTTGTTATGTTGACAGGTGATAATGAAAAGACTGCGCAGGCCATCGCAAAAGAATTAGGCATTATTGATGTTTATGCCGGCCTTGAGCCAAAAGATAAACAGGAGATCGTCAAGAAATTAAGGAGCGAAGGCGCAAAGGTGATGGTCGCCGGGGACGGCATTAATGATGCGCCGGCATTGGCGGAAGCAGATGTTGGTGTTGCTATGGGCAGCGGAACAGACGTGGCCATTGAGAGCGCAGGAATTACCTTGGTTAAGGGGGATCTTTTTGGAATTGTTAAGGCGCTGCGGCTTAGCCGGGGAGTGATGCGAAATATTCGTCAAAACCTGTTTTTCGCTTTTATTTACAACGCTTTAGGCGTTCCTATTGCTGCGGGCATACTGTATCCATTTTTAGGATTGCTTTTGAATCCGATGATTGCTGGCGCGGCGATGAGTTTTAGTTCAGTTTCAGTAATCGGGAATTCTCTTAGGCTGCGCAATATAAAACTATAGAAAGAGATAAATTACCAATGTTCGGTTGACAAACGAAAAAAACGCGATAAGATTATTTTAGATATAAAAATGGGGAGGTCGTATAACGGCCTGAGAGTTTCGCTAAGCAAGCGAATTACCCTTAACAACCTGATCTGGATAATGCCAGCGGAGGGAAAGGAGGCCGGAATTGATACCCTTATGCAGTTGGCATAAGGGTTTTTGTTTTTAATCATATATAAGGAGGAGTGAAATGGGATTGGATGAGATAAAAATATCACGCGCAATAATTGAGGCTTATAATGATAAGTTGATCAAGGCTCTGGATGTGGATGTGGCAATAGTTGGAGCTGGTCCTGCTGGAATGGTCTGCGGATACTATTTGGCCAAGGCGGGGAAAAAAGTAGTTTTATTTGAGCGCAAGCTTTCCGTAGGCGGAGGTATGTGGGGCGGCGGGATAATGTTTAATGAGATAGTCGTTCAGCAAGAGGCGAAAAAGATGCTTGATGAGTTTGGAGTTAAGAATAGAAAATACGAAGATGGTTATTACCTTGCCGATTCCATAGATGCGGTGTCTACAATATGTTCGCAAAGCGTGCATGCGGGTTTAAAGATTTTTAACCTTTTAAGCGTGGAAGATGTAATGGTAAGGGCTAAACGTGTTTGCGGTTTGGTTTTAAATTGGACGGCGGTTGAAATGGCGAACCTGCACGTTGATCCGATTACCATGCGGGCAAAATTCGTGGTTGATGCTACCGGGCATCCTGCAGAAGTCGCGCGGATTGTGGAGCGAAAATCAGGCATTAAGCTTAATACAAAGACGCATAAAGTGATGGGTGAGCAATCAATGTGGGCAGAGGTAGGAGAAGAAACAATCGTAAAAAATTCTAAAGAAATATGCCAGGGGCTATACGCTTGTGGAATGTGCGCAAATGCTGTATTCGGAGGGCCGCGGATGGGGCCAATCTTTGGTGGGATGCTTCTGGCAGGTAAAAAAGTAGCAAAAGATTTGATTAAAAAGTTTTAAGGCAGGTATACAATCTGGGCAGGTATTGATTGACAGTGGATATTTTTTACCTTATATTATTAGCATATGCTAGAGGTTAAACAGAGTAGAGTAGACAGTTTACCTAAGTATCTGACAATAAGTTAGTTATGAAACAAATATTGGCAAGAGAAGAGAGAATATTTCTTTTATAACTAACTGTGTTGTAAGATATTACATAAACTGTCTATTCGGCTGTCATTAGAAAATCTATTTTTTAATAATGAAAGAATTAATTGATTGGTGGAGCCATATTCCTGAGCAGCTTAACCCTATTTTTCTAAAGGTAGGTATTATTCAGGTGCATTATTACGGGTTAATGTATCTGTTGGCTTTTCTCACCGTATATTTGCTAGTTCTCTATAGGCTTAAAAACGAAAATATAGGATTTAAGAAAGAAGTTATCGCTAATTATTTTACTTGGTTGGTTTTGGCAGTTCTCATTGGCGGTAGATTAGGATATGTTCTGTTTTACAATTTATTTTATTACCTTAAACATCCTTTAGAGATATTCTTACCGTTTGATATTAATAACGGTTTTCAATATACCGGCCTTTATGGGATGAGTTATCATGGTGCGCTGATCGCAATAATTATTGCCTCAGTTGTTTTTTGTCGTAAGTATAAACTTAATTTTTGGTTACTTGCGGATTTATTCGCTCCGGCTGTTCCTTTAGGGTATACTTTTGGCAGATTAGGTAATTTTATTAACGGTGAATTGTACGGCCGCGTGACTGGCGTGCCGTGGGGTATGTATTTTCCTTTAGACCTAACGCATCGATTAAGGCATCCATCCCAGCTTTATGAGATGTTGTTTGAAGGAGTATTGCTTTTTATTATCCTCTGGAGCGTGCGTAAGAAAATACGGATTCCTGGCGGCATTTTTTCTTTATACCTTATTGGGTATGGAACAATAAGGTTCTTCCTGGAGTTTTTTCGCCAACCTGATGCTCAATTGGGGTTTGTAGTTGGTTATTTAACTATGGGCCAGATTCTATGTTTGATTATGGCTATCGGAGGGTTAATACTGCTAATCAAACAACGTAAATTTAATTTAGATAGGAGGCTCTTAGCATGACACAAGTACTATATGTAGTTCTTGGGGTAGTTGCAGGAATTTGCGGTGGTATGTTTGGTATTGGTGGGGGCGCAATACTAATTCCTGCGTTGGTATTAATTTTTGGCCTTACTCAGCATCAGGCACAGGGAACGACTCTGGCTATTTTGGTTCCACCAATAGGACTGCTTGCTGCATTACGTTATTACCAGAGCGGAAATGTGAAGTTATCAATAGCGGCATTTGTATGTGTCGGATTTTTGGTTGGTGGACTCATTGGAGCAAATATTGTACATAATTTTTCCGATCTACTGCTTAAAAGAATGTTTGGGGTTTTCTTTTTATTGGTTTCTTTGCAGATGATTTTTTCTAAATGAAGAAGACACAGTTAATTATGGTTTGGTTTTTGCCGCTGATTGTGATCGGTGGATTATTTTATCCGCTTTTGGGGTATCTGGTTGTAGCGATGATGGTAATTTTTCTAACGCTAGCATTTTTTAAAGGTCGATACTGGTGTTGGAATTTTTGTCCCAGAGGAGCTTTTTTAGATATTGTATTGTCAAAAGTAAGCTTAAATAAACCTTGGCCTAAAAGTTTTACCAAACAGTGGTTCCGTTGGTTAATCTTTGTTCTATTCATGAGTTTTTTAATTCTTCGCGTTGTCCGCACAGGTGGCAACCTAATTGCCATTGGCTTGGTCTTTGTAGCGATGTGCATACTGACTACGATTATTTCAATTGTTTTGGGTATCGCCACAAAACATCGTGGATGGTGCATGATTTGTCCAATGGGAACGCTTCAAGAGAAGATAGGCAAGATACCTCATAAAAAGAAAATCTAAAACCCTCACCAAATAACCATAAAATAGTTTGTTAAAAAATGGCGTTAATCAGTTTACAGGAAATTAATCTTAACTTTAGTGGGCCGCTTATTTTCGATTGCTTAAACTTGCAGTTGGAGCCGCATGAACGTATTGCTCTGCTTGGCCGTAACGGCGCGGGTAAAACAACCTTAATGAAGGTGATGAACGGCCAGCAGCAGGTTGACAGTGGTAAGGTTATTGTACAAAAAGGAATTCAGGTGGCGCATCTGCCGCAGGAGGTGCCGGTTGATATTGCAGGGACAGTTTTTGATGTTGTTCTTTCCGGTCTTGGGTCTCGCGGTGAATTAATTAGTCAGCATCATCATCTTGCCCATCGCTTACAAACGGAACAGACTCCACAATTATTAAAACAACTTGATGTGTTGCAGGACAAGCTTAATCATACTAATAGTTGGGATGTAAATAACCAGGTCCAAGAAGCGATTACTAAGATGAAGCTAGATCCAGATAATGATTTTGTCCGGTTATCTGGCGGGCAAAAACGTCGAGCGCTTTTGGCCAGGGCACTGGTGCTTAAGCCCGAGGTTTTACTATTAGATGAGCCAACCAACCATTTGGATATTGATTCGATGCTCTGGCTGGAAGGATTTTTGCTTAATTATCCTGGTGCGGTATTTTTTGTTACGCATGACAGAATGTTCATGACGCGCTTAGCGACCAGAATCCTTGAACTTGATCGCGGTAAAATATTTAGCTGGTCATGTGATTATAAAACATTTCTTGAACGTAAACAAGCAGCGCTTGATATGGAAGAAGCGCGTTGGGAACATTTTGATAAAAAATTAGCCGATGAAGAGATTTGGATTCGTAAAGGTGTTAGGGCCCGGCGGTGCCGTAACGAAGGCCGGGTTAAGGCGCTGGAGCGCTTGAGGGAAGAAAAAAAGACGCAGCGCAAAGCGATTGGCCAGATGCGTATGCTGGCGCAAAAAGTAGATCCTTCGGGCCATCGGGTGGCGAAGATCTCGCAACTTGGTTTTGGATATGGAGAAAAATGTTTGGTCAAGGATTTTACTACTCAAATAATGCGTGGAGACAAAATTGGGGTGATCGGACCCAACGGCAGCGGTAAGACGACATTATTGCGTCTTTTGTTAGGAGAGCTTGCACCGCAAAGAGGTAAGGTAACTTTAGGTACAAATCTTTTGATCGCTTACTATGACCAACTGCGCGCACAATTGGATGAAGAGGCGACCGTGGCTTGGAATATTAATGGAGAAAGTGACACCATTATGATTAATGGTAAACCCAAACATATCATCGGATATCTACAGGAATTTCTTTTTACACCGGATCGGGCGCGCACAGCGGTTAAGGTTTTATCGGGAGGGGAACGCAACCGCCTTTTTCTGGCCCGGCTTTTTTCTAAGCCTTCGAATGTTTTGGTGATGGATGAGCCGACCAATGATCTGGATATTGAGACTCTTGAGTTATTGGAAGAATTGCTGCTGGAGTATTCCGGGACGCTTCTTTTGGTCAGTCATGACCGGGTTTTTCTTAATAATGTGGTAACCTCAACCATGGTCCTTGAAGGAGACGGTTTGATCAATGAGTATGTCGGGGGTTATGATGATTGGTTGAGCCAGAGAAAACCCGCTGCGTCGGCTTTGGTGAAAACAAAATCTGTAAAAGAAATTATGCGGCCCAAAATTCCTGTAGTCGCGCGAAAACTTACAGCTAAAGAGCAGCGCGAACTTGATAACTTTCCATCGCTAATTGAGAAAATAGAAGCTGAACAAAAAGAGATATACGCTCTTTTAGCGGATTTTAATTTTTACCAGAAGGATCCCGCGGAAATCGCAAAAACCGAGGCCCGGAGTGAATTTTTGTCAAATGAGCTCGAAAAAGCATACGCGCGCTGGGAGCATTTAGAGGAGTTATCAGAATAGCAGAGTAGACAGTTTATATAAGTGTTTAATAATAAATGAGTTATAAAACAAATACTTGGTAAGAGAGAGGGAAGTATTTCTTATATAACTAATTGTGTTACAAGATGTTGTATAGACTGTCTACTGTGCTGATTGGTGGAAAGAATATTGACAAAGTGGGGGGTTATGTTAAGCTTGTTATGAACATATGTTCATAAAGGAGAATTGCTTTGAGACCTAAAAAAACAAGATGGATTAAATGTGTGCCGAAAGAGAGATGTTTTAAACCTCTTTGCAAGCCTTTAAATAAAGTAGAGGTAGTGTCTTTAACTCTTGATGAGTTTGAAGCAGTGCGACTTGCTTGTTTTGAAGAGTTAAAGCAAGTTGATGCTGCAAAACTTCTGAAGATATCACGGCCGACTTTCTCAAGAATCTTAACTTCAGCCCAAAGAAAGATAGCCGATGGGTTAGTGAACATTAAAGCTATACGTATTGAAGGCGGATGTTGTGAGATTATTAAGAAAAGAAGAAGGGTGAAACATGATTAAGCCGATAATTGATTGGTTGATATATGACATCTTGAAGATGCAGCAAGGGTCTCTTTTTGCTGAAGCACTAAACTTCTTTCTTTATGACACGATTAAAATTTTTCTGCTGCTTACGGTCATTATTTTTATTGTGTCTTTTATCCGAACCTTTTTTTCTCCTGAAAGAACACGGGCCATCCTAAGCCACAAGCATAAATTTACAGGTAATGTTTTAGCTGCTCTTTTAGGGATTGTGACTCCGTTTTGTTCGTGTAGTGCTGTGCCTTTATTCCTAGGTTTCATTGAAGCAGGAGTTCCTTTGGGGGCAACCTTTTCTTTCTTGGTCAGTTCTCCGATGATCAACGAGGTTGCTTTGATTATGCTCTGGGGGCTTTTTGGCTGGAAGATCGCGTTGATTTATATCGGAAGCGGGCTATCAATCGCAATTTTATCAGGTATAATTATTGGGAAATTAAAAGTAGAAAATTTGGTTGAAAAGTTCAGTTATAAGAAACCCGCCTGTTGTGCCGAAGAATTAAAGCAGACATTTAATGACAGAATAGTTTTTTCCCGTGACTATACGAAGGATATCCTTAAGACCGTCTGGCTTTACGTGATCATTGGTATCGGCCTCGGGGCATGGATACACGGTTACGTTCCCGCGGACCTTTTAGCTAAATATGCAGGCAGGGGGAATTGGCTAGCGGTACCTTTTGCGACATTGGTAGGAATTCCCCTTTATTCAAATGCCGCTGGCGTTATTCCGTTAGTCAGCGCGCTTACTGAAAAAGGCGTTGCTATGGGGACAGCCTTGGCCTTCATGATGGCTGTGACAGGGCTTTCTCTTCCTGAATTCATAATTTTGCGTAAAGTTATGAAGCTCAAGTTGCTGATTATTTTTATTTGCGTTGTTGGGGTCGGGATTATTATTACAGGATACTTATTCAATCTTATTTTGGGATAGAGCATGCATATTGAAGATAGACATTTAAAAGAGCATTTTGCTATTACTTATGTAACATTGTAGATTGAATTTGATTCGTGTAAAGTAGCGTCTTTGGTTAAGGAATAAAATATGGAGAATAAAAAACTCATTAGTCTTAATGAAGAAGATTTATTTAAGGTGGAGCGGATTGTGATTGATCGCGACAAGGAAGGGGCGTTGGATTTCATCAAGGGGGTAATCAAGAAACAAATCGACAAAGAAATCGCCTCAAAAATGAAGCGGCAAGGGATATAGGGGAAGATATGAAAATTGAAATTTTAGGAGTCGGTTGCCCAAAATGTAAACAATTGACGGTAAATGTCGAAGCCGCAGTAAAAGAGCTTAATATAGCCGCTGAGATCTCTAAAGTGACGGATATTGATAAGATTATCGAATATGGCGTGATGATGACTCCGGCGTTGGCAATTGACGGTACTATTGTATTAGCTGGCAAGATATTGAGCAAGGAAGAAATTAAGAAGATTATTTCAAAATAGGGAGGCAAAATTGAAGAAACTATTTCTCGTTCTTCTGGCGGTTGCTGCACTAAGTAGCAGCAGTATAATTCTTTCGCCGTTAATTCAAGCAGCAGAGGATGTAAAAGGCGCGCATGTTATTGCTTATTACTTGCATGGCACATTTCGCTGTCCGACCTGCCATAAACTAGAACAGTATTCAAAGGAAGCTATAGAAGTTAACTTTAAAGATGCGCTTGCTTCCGGAAAGCTGGAGTTTAAAGTTATTAATGTGGAAGACAGAGGCAACGAACATTATACAAAGGATTACCAGCTTTACACAAAGTCACTTATTTTATCGTTGATTAAGGATGGTAAAGAAATAAAATGGATAAATCTTGATAAGATTTGGGAGTATGTCGGTAATAAAGAGAGATTTATTGATTATGTAAAAATCGGGGTCGCTGATTTATTAAAGGAAGCTCAATGACAGAGATATTTTTAGGTTTTGCTTCAGCGTTATGGCTAGGGATTTTGACATCCATTAGCCCATGTCCTTTGGCCAGTAATGTGGCTGCGATTTCTTTTTTGTCTAAGAAGATAACGCATCCGGTGCTTGTGTTTATTTCGGGATTGGCATATACGCTGGGGCGGATGGTTTCATATGCTGTTTTGGGATGGATTATTATTAGTTCTCTTTTAAGTGTTCCTCAAGTTGCGCAGTTTTTACAGAAATGCATGGGCAAGGCTCTGGGCCCGTTTTTAATTATTACCGGGCTTATTTTGCTAGAGGTAATTACTATTCGTTTGCCGGGACTGTCGCTATCACAAAAGCATCATAATAAGCTTGCAGAGTCCGGTGCTCCGGGTGCATTTTTACTTGGTTTTATTTTTGCTCTGGCGTTTTGCCCTATTTCTGCGGCATTATACTTCGGGAGCCTTATTCCTTTAGCGATTAATAGTAAGAGTGGTATCGTCTTGCCATTTATTTACGGAATTGGCACAGGGTGACCGGTTCTTATTTTTGCTGTTGCCATTGCCTTGGGCGTGACATCCTTGAGCCATTGGTTTAATCGGATCACGCGGCTTGAATACTATACTCGAAAGATTACCGGAGTCGTATTTATCTTTGTTGGCTTGTATTATATAGG
>JAPLMA010000071.1 GCA_026387255.1 Candidatus Omnitrophota bacterium
TTTAATGGAAAGAGTTGAAGCACTTTCTCGGGAAAAATTAGCCAAGGTTTATAAATTAAGTAAAAAAGAAGACCGTGAAGAGCAAATAGCTTTGTTGACTAAAGAGTTGGAAGCTCAGTTAATCGCCGAAGGGTTTTTGGGCCCGGATATTCGTACTGGCCTGCATGAGGTAGAGAAGAAACAAGTGCGTAAAATGATTTCGGATGAGGGGATGCGTATTGACGGGCGTTCTTTTAAGCAGATTCGGGAGATTACCTGTGATGTTTCTGTGCTTCCGCGTACCCACGGCTCAAGCCTTTTTACGCGTGGACAAACGCAGAGTTTGGCGGTAACTACTTTAGGTACGGGGCAAGATGAGCAATTGATCGAGTCTCTGGATGGAGAGAGAAAGAAATCTTTTATGCTGCATTATAATTTTCCTTCTTTTAGCGTTGGTGAAACCAAGCCGGCGCGCAGCCCTGGCCGGCGTGAAATTGGCCATGGCGCTTTAGCGGAAAAGGCTTTGTTAGCGGTGATGCCGTCAAAAGAAAAATTTCCTTATACCGTAAGAGTTGTTTCTGAAATTTTAGAATCTAATGGTTCCAGTAGTATGGCTTCGGTTTGCGCGGCTACTTTGTCATTGATGGATGCCGGAGTTCCGATTAAAGAAGCAGTAGGGGGTGTGGCTTTAGGGTTAGTTAAGGAAGCTAATCAGACGGCAATTTTAACGGATATCGCCGGATTAGAGGATCATTTTGGAGATATGGATTTTAAGGTTGCCGGTACCCGCAGTGGAATTACTGCGGTGCAGTTAGACCTTAAGAATGCAGAATGCCGGGATTTCACTGGACCTGCTTAAGGAATGCCTGGCGCAGTCTAAAGAAGGAAGATTGTTTATTTTGGATAAAATGAGCGCGGCGTTAAACAGCCCGCGAGAAGAGCTTTCTAGTTTTGCCCCGCGCATCGATGTTTTAAAAATTAATACTGAAAAAATCGGTGAGCTTATCGGCCCGGGAGGCAAGACAATTAAGGCCATTATTGCCGCTACCGGAGCCAGTATCGATATTAAAGATGACGGCACGGTTTTAGTGGGTTCTGTGGATGCGGCAAAATCTATTGCGGCCATTGAAATGATCAAAGCCATTACTAATGATGTCGAAGTGGGCAAGATTTATTCCGGCAAGGTAAAGAGAATTATGCCATTTGGCGTTTTTGTGGAGATTGCCCCGAAAAAAGAAGGCCTGGTGCATGTTTCTGAATTATCCGCTACTTTCGTTAAGAAAGTTGAAGATATTGTAAAGGTCGGAGATGAATTTAAAGTTAAAGTTATCGGTGTAGATGAATTGGGCAGAATCAACTTAAGCAAAAAACAGGCTGAAGCACCGCAGTAAAGCTAGAAGTGAGAGAAAGAAGAATTAATGAGGTTAAAGGCGTTGTTTTAGTAGCAGTGGGTCTGATGGTTTTAGTCAGCCTTATTCGCTTTGACCGCCTGGATCTTGTTTTTTACACCTCCGCTCCTAATTTCCCCGCTAAAAATCTTCTGGGAGTTTTCGGCGCCTATCTGGCTGGATTAATCGTGCTACTTTTTGGTAATATCTCCAGTTTTTGCCTTCCGTTTTTAGTGATCATGCTGGGCATAAAATATTTTCGCCAGGATAAACCTTACTTAAGCATTGCGCGCATCCTGGGAATGTTTGTGTTGTTGGTTTCCATTAGCTCGCTGATCGGTATGTTTAATTTAAATAATGATAGCTTAAGGTTTCAAACCTCGGGATTTTTTGGGGCCCTTACGGCTAATTTTATCACCACCTATTTTAGCCGCCTAGGTGGTTTTATCATTTTTATTACCTTTATTATTCTTTC
>JAPLMA010000057.1 GCA_026387255.1 Candidatus Omnitrophota bacterium
TGTAGGCGGATCAATGCTAGCAATTGATTCTTGTTTACAAGAACTACAATACCAGATAGGAATTTGATGACCCCACCAGATTTGACGGGAGATGCACCAATCCTGAATATTCTCCATCCAGTTTAAATAAACTTTAGTCCAGCGCGTAGGATGAAAAGCAATTTTGCCATTTTTAACCGCTTCAATAGCCGGTTTTGCCAACGGTTCCATCTTAACAAACCATTGACGAGACAAATAAGGTTCTATAATTGTGTGGCAACGATAACAGTGGCCGGCTGAAATTTTATGCAACTCTTCCTTCACTAGATTCCCGCTATCCGATAAATCCTGTAAAATATGACTCCGGGCTGTAAATCTATCCATTCCTGAATAATTGCCAGCATTTTCGTTCATTCTTCCATCAGGATGCATAACATTAATAAACGCAAGTTTATGTTTTTTTCCGGTTAAGTAATCATTGGGGTCATGCGCAGGTGTAATTTTGACCGCTCCTGTTCCAAATTCCATATCTACTGAAGCATCAGAGATTATTTTAATTTCTCGATTTAAAAGCGGCAGAATAAGCGTTGCGCCAATAAACTTCTTATAACGTTTGTCTTTTGGATTAATGGCAACCGCTGTGTCACCAAGCATAGTCTCTGGACGAGTAGTAGCAACAATAATGGATTTTTTTGAGTTCTCCTTAAACGGATATTTTATGTAGAAAAGTTTGCCTGGAATCTCTTGATGTGGAGCTTCTTCGTCAGAGAGCGCGGTCTGACAACGCGGACACCAGTTGATAACTCTATCCCCCTGATAGATAAGCCCTTTCTCCCAAAGTAAAACAAAAGCTGTTCTTACAGATTTAGAATACGCTTCATCCATAGTAAAGCGCTCGCGAGGCCAATCGCAGGCGCAGCCAAGTTTTTTAAGCTGGTTAATTATGGTTGAGCCATAAAGTTGTTTCCATTCCCAGACTTTGTCTAGGAATTTTTCCCGGCCCAGATCTTGCCGTTTTAGGCCTTCTTTAGCCAAGGATTTTTCCACAACATTCTGTGTGGCAATTCCGGCATGGTCAGTACCCGGCATCCAGAGAGTCGCAAAACCTTTCATTTTTTTGTAACGGATTAAGATATCTTGAAGAGTATTGTTTAAGGCATGCCCCATGTGTAAAATTCCCGTAACATTGGGCGGTGGAATAACTATGCAATAGGGTGATTTATCCGGTGATGATTTTCCGGAAAAGAGATTATTTTGTTGCCAGGCTTCATACCACTTACTTTCGGTATCTTTGGGGTTATACTGCTTAGGGAGTTCTTGGTTCATTACTGCTTATCCTTTAGGAGCTTGTACTCAACGCTGTCAACCAGAGCCTGCCAACTAGCCTCAATAATATTTTCATGGACCCCGATTGTATTCCAGATATCTTTTTCATCCTGAGATTGGATTAATACTCGCACTCGGGCGGCGGTGCCGGTTTTTTCATCCAAAACGCGTACTTTAAAATCGGATAAATGCATTTTGGCTAAAGTCGGGTAAAAATCCTTCAGCGCTTTGCGCAAGGCATTGTCTAGTGCGTTAATTGGGCCATCTCCTTCGGCAGCAGTGTGCTCTTTAATTCCTTTAACCTTTAGTTTGATGATCGCTTCAGAGGTAATCTTTTTGTTTTTATCTTTTTCTATGACCACTTTAAATCCCTCTAATTCGAAGAATTTTTTGAATTTCTTTAAAGATCTTTGCATTAATATTTGAAAAGACGCCTCCGCGGCTTCAAATTGAAAACCCCGATGTTCCAATGCTTGCACTAATTCCAGGATTTTTTTTGTTTGCGGGTCCGTTTTGGTGAGGTCATAATTTAGCTCTTTGGCCCTTAATAAGATTCCGGTTTTGCCACCTAACTCGGAAACCAAAATGCGGCGCCTATTGCCGACTAAACGAGGATCTAAGTGTTCATAAGTTAGGGGGTTTTTCATAATGGCATTAATATGCATCCCGCCTTTATGCGCGAATGCTGAATCACCCACAAAAGGCTGCTCGTTCTTTAGCCGCATATTGCTGATTTCGCTGACAAAATGTGAAAGATGCGTTAGCTGTTTTAATTGCGCATCCGGGATGCAGTCGATTTTTAATTTAATTTTTAAATTTGCAATAATTGCAATTAAGTCTGCGTTTCCGCAGCGTTCCCCATAGCCATTAATCGTACCCTGAATCATATTTGCGCCGGCTTCTACAGCGGCCAGGGAATTAGCAATTGCCACTCCAGAGTCATTATGGCAATGAATTCCTAAATCGACCTTAATTTTTTCTTTAATTTCTTTGATCGTGGAACTTACCTGGCTAGTTAAGGACCCGCCATTAGTATCACAAAGGCAAACTACTGAACAACCGGCATCTTGGGCAACATTTAAAGTTTTTAAGGCGTAATTTTTGTTGGCCTGGTAGGCGTCAAAAAAATGTTCCGCGTCATAAAATACCAAAAATCCCTTTTTAACTAGGAAATCAATACTGTCAAAAATCATCGCTAGATTTTCATCCAGCGTAGTTTTTAAAACCTCAGTTACATGAAAATCCCAGGTTTTACCGACGATGGTAATCACTTGGGCTTTAGATTTTAGCAGAGCCAATAAATTACTATCCTGGCGGGCGGCAATATTTGGCCTGCGGGTCATGCTAAAAGCAGCGATTTTAGAATTTTTAAGTTTAGATTGGCTTATTTTTTTAAAGAATTCCCGGTCCTTAGGATTTGAACCTGGCCAGCCCCCCTCAATAAAATGTATGCCGATCTTATCTAATTCTTCCGCAATGCGGATTTTATCCATAACCGAATAAGAAATTCCTTCTGCCTGTGAGCCGTCCCTTAATGTAGTATCATATAATTTTACCGAAGTCATATTTTACCTCTCATCTAGTCATTTATTTAGCCCGAAATCAGCGTGTAATTTTTTTACGGCTATTTCAGCGCCTTTCTTTTTGATAATACAGGAAATACTGATATCTGAAGTAGAGATCATTTCAATATTAATTTTGTTGTCCGCCAAGATTCCGAACATCTTTGCCGCTACACCTCGATGAGATTTCATGCCTACCCCGACAATCGAGACACGGGCAATATCTTCATCTAGCAGGACATCACCGGCGCCGATTTTTTTAGCGACCATTTTAGCAATCTTACTCGCTTTGGTTAAGTCGGCTTTAGCAATAGTAAAAGATATGTCCGTTGAGCGGGTATTATGGCTTACGTTTTGTACGATCATATCCACACTTACTCCAGAAGTCGCTAGATCTTTAAATAATTTTACTGCCACTCCGGGTTTGTCTGGAACCCCACAGAGAGTGATTTTTGCTTCATTTCTATTTAAAGTTATCCCGCTGACTAAAACATCTTCCATCTTTTTAACCTCCTTAATGATCATGGTTCCTTTTTTGGTATTAAATGAAGAACGCACATGCAAGGGGACATTAAATTTTTTAGCTACTTCAATAGAACGCGGTTGCATTACTTGAGCTCCCAAAGAAGCCATCTCAAGCATTTCATCATAAGTGATTTTTTTAATCTTTCTCGCCCGGGGTTCAATGCGCGGATCAGTAGTATAAATACCTTCGACATCCGTGTAGATTTCACAGGAATTTGCTTGGAGTTCTTTGGCTAAAGCTACCGCAGTGAGGTCTGAGCCGCCCCTGCCTAAAGTAGTAATATCCTGATTTAAGGTCACTCCCTGAAAACCGGCCACGATAACAATTCTGCCCTTTTTTAATTCCTCTTTAATTTTATCTACGTTTATTTTAATAATTCTGGCTCGGGTATGGCTGCTATCAGTAATAATCCCGACCTGGGAACCGGTAAATGAAATAGCTTCGCTTCCTAGCTTTTGAATCGCCATCGCTAAAAGCGCAACGGAAATTTGTTCTCCGGTAGAAAGCAACATATCCATTTCCCGTTCGCAAGGATGAGGATTAATCTTCTCTGCCAATGCCACTAATTCATCGGTAGTATCTCCTAAAGCCGAAACCACCACCACCAACTCGTAGCCTATTTTACTATACCCGACTACTCTTTGCGCCACTCTTTGAATACGTCCAACATTGGCGACGCTTGAACCACCGTATTTTTGCACTACTAAACCTTTACTCATTATCTGTTCTCCTCATTTTTCCCCAGCCTCCGGCGGGTGGGGAAAAATGACCCCGAGCTCCGCGAGGGGGCACACCCGCTTAGCGCCGGGTGTTTAAAATAAAATATTCCATAAGTTGATGGCCATTTTTAAAATAAAGTTGCGATTTTCCTGCCTCTTTTTCACTATAATTAAGAAATTCTCCTTTAGGTATATCCTTACCGTAAATCGCAAAAGGAATCGCTTCGGAAGTATGCGTTTTTAAAGACAGTGGTGTGGCATGATCCGGTAAAACCATAATCCGGAAATCTTCTTTACCCTTACAATATTCCAGAAAGGAACCGACCACTAGTTGATCAAAACGCTCAATAGCAGTAAGTTTCTCCCGCAAATCACCGTTATGCCCGGCTTCATCCGGAGCCTCAACATGCACAAATACAAAATCGTTTTTCTTTAAAGACTTGATAGCGGCTTTAGCTTTGCCTGCGTAATCCGTATCATAATAACCGGTTGCCCCAGGAACATTTATTACCTCCAGGCCCAAAATGCGCCCTAACCCTTTAATCAGGTCAACCGCTGAAATTACGCTTCCGGATAAACCGAATTTATCCATAAATTTAGGCATATTAGGTTTTACTCCTTGCCCCCAAAGCCAGATCATATTTGCCGGGTTTTCTTTCAAGTCCAGCCGGACTTGATTAATTTCATGGTTTCCCAGAATTTCTTTGGAATCTAGCATAAGTTTAATGATCATCTCTGCGTTTTGGCCTTTAGGTAAGTGTTGATTAATGCTCTTTCCGGTAATATCATGCGGAGCCCAGCATTTTAAATTTTGCAATTTTAATTCTCTACCGCGCTTAACTAAAAGCAGATGACGATAACTTACTCCTGAAAAAAAACGCAAATTATTTTTTCCTAGCTTTTGATCAATAAATTTAATCAAAATCTGCGCTTCTGTTGACTTGATATGCCCGGCGCTATAATCGAGTAAAATATCGCCTCCGGAGGTGATTAAGTTACAGCGAAAAGCGATATCATCATCTTCTAGTTCAATACCCAGGTTGGCGGCTTCTAAAGGACCTCTTCCTGAATAATACTTTTTTGGGTCATATCCCAAAATTGAAAGATTAGCGACATCTGATGCCGGGGTCATTTTATCAGGAATGGTTTTGGCTTGGCCTAAAGTTCCATTTTTCGCGATAAAATCCATATTCGGTGTGCGCGCTGCCTCTAAGGGGGTACGCATACCTAATTCCTCGATGGGGTAATCTGCCATACCATCACCAACCAGTACAATGTATTTTGTCATAATCAGAGATCCTTTATAATTGATTCCTTAATAATTTGCACAAATAAATAGCCATTTTTATTTTATTTAAGAAAGGCCCGTATTTATTCAGGCCATCTAAAATATAAGATTGATAACCATTGTGGTTATTGGAATTAGCTACCACCAAATTTAAATTTTCCTTTTTAAGTAGCGCATTGCCTTTTGCTAGCAACTCAGTTTTATTTGTATTTGGTTGGAACTTAAAACCTACGGTAAATAAATCCGGTTGATAAATTTTTAACTTACTGATCAGTTTCCGCGTCGGCACTAAATTTATTTTCCAGCTCTTGCGCAGAGAACTGACTTTACGCTGAATAATTTCTTTGGGCTGATAATCGGCAACTGCCGCAGCGTGGATCACGGCCGCATAACCCCCATTTTTTAATTCTTTATCCAGGAGCCGGGCTAATTCAGAAAAATATTTAAAACGTATCACTTTGATGCCTGTTTGGCCAGCTCGGTAGAAATTTCCTGGGCCAAGCAATAGAGTAACTTTGGCCCCTATTTTTTTAAATTTATCGGCCAGGATAAATCCGGTTTCACCCGTAGACAAGTTACTAATTACCCGCGCTTGGTCAATCGCTACCCAAGTCGGTCCTGCCGTAATAAGAATTTTTTTACCTTTTAATGACATAATTAGTGACTAAATTCTAAACGCGAAACTTTAAATCTTAAGCAAATCCTAAATCCGAAACTTAAAACTTTAAAACTAATGTTTGGGTTTTTAGTTTATAGTTTCGAGTTAGTTTAGAGTTTAGGATTTCGGATTTAGAGTTTATATTATTAATAGCCAATTTCTTTAATAATTGTTTTAAAATCTGCGCGCATGAGCTTAGGTGGCTGAATCGTTTTAATCGCCCGTTCAGGGTCTTTTAAACCATGTCCGGTTAGAATACAAACAATACGAATTTTTTGCTGTTTGGTTAAGTAGCGTTGGAAGTAACCTTTTTTTATTAATTTTAAAAGACCGGCAATCGAAGCCGCAGAAGCCGGCTCAGCAAACACACCTTCTTTTTCCGCGAGTATTCTGTAAGCAACAAGTATCTGTTTATCTGAAACCAGATCAATCAATCCCTTGGATTCATCACGGGCAAGCAGGGCGTTTTTCCAACTGGCCGGGTTTCCGATACGAATAGCAGTAGCAATAGTTTCAGGGTTGTTAATTGGCTTGCCTCTTACAATTGGCGCCGCCCCTGCTGCTTGAAAACCTAACATCACCGGAAGCCTTTTGCTTAAGCCTTGCGTTTTATATTCTTTGTATCCTTCCCAGTAGGCAGTGATGTTACCTGCATTTCCTACCGGCATAATTTGGAAATCCGGTGCATTGCCTAAATAGTCGCATATTTCAAAACTAGCAGTTTTTTGTCCTTGAATACGATAAGGATTTAAAGAATTCACCAGTGTGATGGGAAACATTTTAGTAATTTCTTTCACCAGGTTTAAAGCATCATCAAAATTTCCTTTAATCGCTAAGACTTTTGCCCCGTGAATTAATGCCTGACTAAGTTTTCCCAGAGCAATTGCACCGCTGGGGATAAGCACGATACATTTTATTCCTGCGCGTGCAGCATAGGCAGCTGCGGATGCGGATGTATTTCCGGTAGAGGCACAGATCACTGCCGTAGCCTTTTGTTCACAGGCCTTGGAAATAGCCAGGGTCATCCCCCTGTCTTTGAATGAACCAGTAGGATTAAGGCCTTCGTACTTTAAATAAACTTCGGAATTTTTTCCCACCAGCCGGCTTAAATAGCCGGCATAAATCAAGGGAGTGTTTCCTTCATTTAGAGTAATGATCGGAGTTTTGCTGTTTACCGGTAAAAACCTACTGTATTTCTGAATGATTCCCTTATATTTTTTCGCGTTCATTAAACACCTTCAATCCGGATGGCGACAGATTTATCTTTAATCTCTGCTAATTTATCAATCATTTTTAGGGCACCCCGCAGATTCTTTTCTTTTACTTCGTGGGTAACCATTACTACCGGCACAATATGAGATTTTAGTTTTTCTTTTTGAGTAACCGAAGCAATACTAATACCGAATTTTGCCAGAATTCCGGATATTTTAGCTAGCACTCCCGGTTTATCTACGGCTGTAATTCGGATGTAATATTTATTTTCAAATTCATCTATTTTACGTAAACTTTTAATTGAATTATCTTCTTTAGAATTTAAAGTTGGCCTAAATAATCCGGCTTTGATATCTTGACTAAGATCAACAATATCAGAAACAACGGCCGAGGCAGCGGGTAATTGTCCTGCCCCCGGGCCGTAAAACATCAAATCTCCGGCCAAATCGCTAGAGACGTAAATAGCATTAAAAACTCCGTCTACCGAAGAAAGCAAATGTTCGCTCGGTAAAAGGGTTGGATGTACTCGAACTTCTAACTGATCGACTTCTTTCTTAACGATGGCTAGTAATTTTATTGTATACCCCAAATCTTTAGCATAAGCAATGTCAGCCGCAGAAACTAAAGCGATGCCTTCAATAAAAATATCTTTTAGATTAACAATTTTTCCAAAAGCCAGATAAGTAAGCAGTACTAATTTATGCGCTGAGTCAATACCCGCAATATCAAAAGTGGGGTCTTTCTCGGCAAATCCTTTAAGCTTAGCGCTAGAGAGAGCATTAATAAATGAGCAATTTTCTTTAGACATTTGCGTAAGCACATAATTGCTGGTGCCGTTTAGGATACCAAAAATACTGTTGAATTTATTAGCCACCAGTCCTTCTTTAATGGATTTTATAATCGGGATGCCTGCTCCGACAGAAGCTTCAAAATAAATATTTTTCCCCCGCGCATTAGCCTCTCTAAATAACTCAAGTCCATGTTCGGCGAGTAAGGCTTTATTGGCAGTGACGACGTGTTTACCTTTTTTTAAAGCCGCTAAAATAAATTCTTTGGCCGGATTAATCCCGCCCATTAATTCCACAATAATGTCAATGGAAGGATCATTAATAATTTCATAGGCATCGGTGGTGAGTAAAGCTTTGTCTACAGCAACATTTCTTTTTCTGGTAAGATCCCGGTCGCATATTTTTTTAATTACGATTTCGGTTTCTATTTTTTGCGCAAGTAATGATTTTCTAGACCCCAGGATTTTTATTACTCCGCATCCGATATTGCCGAAACCGATAATACCAATATTGATTTTTCGCATAATTAACCTTTCTTAAGATAATAACCGACCGTTTCACCGATTATCTTGCGATGTTTTTCATCTACGGCTAAAAAAATTAGTCGCGTATCATAAATTATATCCTTGCTAATTTCTTTTGATTCCAGGACTTTAGCGATAATCATTATCGGATCGGGATCAAAAGGCAGGCGAATCTCAAGTGCTAAATTCGTTCCTACTGGAAATTGACAATTGGTGGTTAAAAGCATTCCGCCTAAACTTAAATTTTTAGTCTGTGAAATATCGGCGTTACTATTATTCGGAATAACTCTGTAGGAAACAATAAATCTTCCGTTTGCGCGGGGATGTTTTCTTTTTTCTGCTCCAGTGTATTCTTTGGACATTGGTTCTCCTTTAATTTTTAAGCCTGGTCTTTTTTAACAATCCACTCGATATAATCGTTAATAACTTTTTTTTGTTGCTCTCCCAGATTGACAAACTTTATACGCGTTCCATGACCATAAATAAAAGATTCCACTACTTCACCTTCTGCTTCCAGACGGTTAGAAGGATCGGTTGGTATTGTGAAGCGAAAATGCAAAATTTCTCCTTTGGCAAAAGATTTATGGGAATTAAATAAAATCCCTTCAGTGCTGATATTCTTAACGGTTGTAGAATCCCAACACAGCGGTTCCGCTGTGCTTTGAGCATATTGAATAATTAATGTTTTTTCTACGCGAATGTTTCTTCTCTTTTCTTGCATAGTCACCTCTAATTTATCGGGGCGACAGGACTTGAACCTGTGACCTCTTGAACCCCATTCAAGCGCTCTACCAAGCTGAGCCACGCCCCGTGTTACCGAAATGTTAACCCCTGCAAAACCCCTCTAACTATGCCAAAGCCTGCTTGCTTGAGGGGCTCTGCCAATTGCTACTCTTCTTTACTTTTTCTCGTCATTAGATCCTTGACCGCTAGATGCGGAGATTTATTCTTATAAAGTAAATGATATACTTCTTTGATTATCGGCATATCTATTTTATATTTTAAACTTAAAGCATAAGCGGATTTTGCTGTAGGTACTCCCTCAGCGACCATCTGCATGTGCCGGTAAATATTTTTCAGACTCCTGCCTTTTCCGATCAGTTCTCCCACGCTGCGATTTCGGCTCTGGGAACTGATGCAGGTTGTAACTAGATCTCCTAATCCGCTTATCCCGTTAAAGGTTTCTAATTTTGCACCCATCGCCTTACCTAATCTGGAAATCTCGGCAACTCCTCGAGTAAGGATGGCGGCTTTAGTGTTCGTGCCAAACCCTAACCCATCCGACACGCCACAGGCAATAGCGATAACATTTTTTAAGCTGCCGCCTAATTCTACGCCAATCACATCCGGGTTAGTATACAGGCGGAATCTTTTTGTGCTAAATACGGCTTGGATAGTTTTGCGTATTTGTTTATCAGTTGAAGCTACCACTGCGGCCGTCGGAACTTCTTTAGCTACTTCACTTGCGATAGTCGGTCCAGAGAGGACAGCTAGTTTAACCGGCCCCAGCTCCGCGCGGATTACTTCGGACATTCTTTTAAAAGAGCGAATCTCAATCCCTTTAGTCACACTTAAAAAAATAGTTCTTTTAGCAAAACTACCGACAATTTTTTTTAATGTCAGCCGGGTATATTGAGAAGGGATCGCCAGCACGATAATTTCTTTATTACTTACTGCGCTTTTTATATTACTAGTTATTTCAATTTGACCGGGAATTTTTATTCCTGGTAGAAACTTGGGATTATAGCGGGTTTTAGCCATCATTTTAGTATAGTCGGCAAAAGCACCCCAAAGCGTAACCGGATAGCCTTTATTAGAAAGTAATACCGCTAATGTCGTCCCCCATCCCCCATCTCCTAATATCGCAATGCGTAACTTAGGCATGATCTACTTTAAAATCCCTCTTTTTGTTTGTTCTTAACATTGCCAGCTCCCAAACATAATCATAAAGATGCAATCCTTTACTTACGGCAATAATCTCCCCATCTTCGACCCCGATCTCTTCAGCCATATATTGTTTTACCAGCTGTAAGCCTCCCAGGTTCGAGGGAAAACCGCCCCAAAGGTCCCAGGAACGAAAATAAAGTACAAAATGCAGTTTACCGTAACGCAGCCGTGTATCAATTAATCTTAAACAGGGCGGATCAATTAACTTTATATCGGAAGGCATGCCAATTTCCATGACCGCCTGATTAGTCCCGGAACCTTTTTCTTTGTACATTTTAATTACTTCTTCAATTTGATTAACATTTAAAGGCAGCTCTGAAATCAATTCCTGGCCGTTTAAATTTTGCCGGATTTTAACCTTAGGATCAACCAATCTTTCACCGTAAGTATAATCCTCGGTTTTAGTCTTGGCCCCAGTAAGCAGATAGCTGAGATACCCCTGAATGTAATCCATATCTGTCGGAGCAGGAATACTCATGCCTTCCGGAATTATAGGGATAATCTGATGGCTGGGTTTGCGTACCCGCATGGAAATAAAATCGAATTCCAAACGTTTTTGTCCTGCGTAGCTACCGTGGGTGATGGTATAGATATGTCCTTTGTCTAAGATTGTGGATAGACATTGAAACCAGGCATCATCAAGATCAAAGGCATCAATAAAAACCGGTTTTAGAAATTCTTCGCTCATGAAGCACTACCTCTTTCTTTGGCTTCTTTTACAAATTGCATGAAGGTAACGATAATTTGGGCCACGGGCATGTTTTTACCGATATAACCACAGCAACCAAGCTGCTTACTTTTAACAATTAATTCTTCATCAAATCCAAAACCGGTAATCATTACTACCGGCAAATCTGTATACTTTTGTCTGATTTCTTTAAGCACCTCTAAACCGCTTATTCCAGGAAGCTTGATATCTAATAATACCACATCGAAAGTTTCTTTTTCAAGTATAGTTAATGCCTCTTCGCCGCTTCCACAACTAACTGGCAGACAGTCTTCTTTTTTAAATAAATCTCCCAGCAAGTCCCTGACCGGTGCTTCATCATCAACCACCAAAATTTTATAAAGCATAGTTACCTCCTTACCCGCGTAATTCCAATTAGCGCGGGGTGCCTTAGATAAAAGGTAATTTAATAGTAAAAGTTGTTCCTTGGTTAACCTGGCTTTCTAATTCAATAGAGCCGTTATGGTTCTTAATAATATTATGACAAATTGATAATCCTAATCCGGTACCTTGGCCCTTAGTTGAAAAAAAAGGCATAAAAATATTTTTAAAGTCAGCCGCTGGAATGCCGACTCCGGTGTCCGTGATTTGAATCTGAGCATAAAGATCCTGGAAATTGCGCGTAGTAATTTTAATTACTCCGCCATCGGGCATGGCATGATAAGCATTAATAATTATATTTAGAAAAACTTCTTCTAATTGATCCGCGTCTGCCGATATTTTTGGCATATTTTTTTCAAAAGATTTTTTAATCTCAACTTTAACCGATGGCGATATATTATGATTGACCAGGGGTAAAGCTAATTCAATAATTTCATTAATGTCAACTGTTTCTAAGGTCAGGGTTGATTTACGAGCAAACTTTAGAATTCGATCAACCAATTTACGTATACGATTAGTCTGGGCGTCAATTAAATTAATCGTCTCTTTAAGCTTTGGCGTAAGTTCTTCCTGTTTAAGTATCTCCAATCTTCCAGAGATTACAAAAAGAGGATTATTAATTTCATGGGCCATACCGGCAGAGAGTTGCCCCAAAGCGGCTAATTTTTCAGCTTGGAAGACCTGATATTCTAACTTTTTTGTCTGGGTTATATCTTTGGCAATAAATATAAAGCCGGTTAGCTTGCCAAAGGCATCCAAAAATTGATTAACCGTTAATCTCACCGGAATAACCACGCCAGCTTTAGTAAAAAGGTCTATTTCTGATTCATATTTACCAAATAGACGCACGCACTCCAAAATCATATCAAGTTCAGGGCCGGCTTTATTAAGATTGTGCAGGATGCTTACATGTTTAAAGATAATTTCCGATTTACTATAACCGAACATCGTTTCGCAACCCATGCCAAAATAAGTGATTAGGCTATTCAGATTGATTACGTATAGAGCGTATTCATTAATGCTGGAGATAATATTCTTTAAGGAGTCATCGATCTTCTTGATTGAATTTTCACGTTCCTGAATTTCGGTGATATCTTGACCAAACAATATACTTCCTTGAAGCTGATTATTTATGTCGAGAATGGGAGTAATATTCCAGGAGATTAGGCGTAAGTTCCCATGGTTACCCAAGAGATGGCATGCAAAATCCCTGGTTCTTTTATAGGTCAAAGCGTCATCCAGTACTGCCTTAAACATATCTCTCTTCATAATATTATTTGTATCCCTGAACAATACCTCGAGCCAGTTTCTTCCTACGATATCTGCATGTTTGAGCCCAATCGTACTCTCAGCTTGTTTATTACAAAGAGCGATTTTTCCATGATGGTCTAAATAAAGCATCAATACCGCGGCATTTTCTATTAGATGGGTATATATATCTTTCATGTGGTTGCCATAGTGATATAAGCGGGAGAGGGGAATCGAACCCCCATTCATAGCTTGGAAGGCTATTGTTCTACCACTGAACTACTCCCGCAGTAAAGCAGAACTAAGAAATAAGAACTAAGATTTAAGAAAAATTTTTTGCGCCGTTTTCTCTTAGCTCGTAGTTCTTAGTTCTTAACTCTGATTTAATGGGCAGGAAAGGATTCGAACCTTTGAAGCACAGGTGCAACAGATTTACAGTCTGTCCCCTTTGGCCACTTGGGTACCTGCCCATTAAAAAATCAAATTCTAAATCCGAAATACTAAATCCTAATCGTAAGTAATAAGCCGACGAGAGGATTTGAACCCCCGACCCGCTGTTTACAAAACAGCCGCTCTACCAACTGAGCTACGTCGGCAAAAAATCTTAATCAATCCTGGATAATTTACCAACTTCTGCCGGAGGCGGACCAGCCTTCGGCTGGGAGCTACCTCGGCACTAGCTGCAAATCTTTAGCGCATCCGGAATCCGGCTAATAATGTCCGATGCAATTAATCCTATTTGTGTTTTATCTTCCGCTGCAATATCTCCGGCTAAGCCGTGAATATGTGTTGCGTATTTTGCCGCACTAAAAGCATCTAGTCCCTGGGCTAAAAATGCGCCTATAATGCCACTGAGCACATCCCCGCTTCCGGCAGTTGCCATTCCGGGATTTCCGGTCTTATTTATACAAAACTTGTTTTTCCCATCAGTTACAATACTCTGATGACCCTTGAGGATAATCACGCTATTATAATCTTTCGCATACTTTTTCGCAACTAATTTCCTGTTTTTCTTTATAAAAGCAATGTCTATACCGAAAAGCCCAGCCATCTCCTTGGTGTGTGGAGTTAAAATAATTTTTCCCTGATGTTGCTTAAGTATCCTCAAATGATGATTAAGCGCATTAAGCGCATCAGCATCAATCACGATGGGCAGAGTTGTGGTTTTAACTATTTTTCTTACCAACGCGTGAGTTGATTTATCATTATCCAATCCTGGGCCAATTACCAAGACAGCGGTTTTTTTAAGGGCCTGTTTAATTTTAGAAAATGCGGTTAAGCTTAATTTTCCTGTTTTGGTTTCTGGTAGCGGTAAGGTCATTACTTCACTTGTTTTGTTTTTAATTATAGCTTGATTGATGCTCGCCGGTACACCTACGGTGACGGATCCTGCTCCGGCGCGCAAAGTGGACTCGGCGCAAAGTAAAGCTGCTCCGGAAAATCTGCTTGAACCGGCTAAAATCAATATGCTTCCATAATCCCCCTTATGGGAATTAATCTTTCTTTGTAACAACTGCGTTGGCAACCGCATAAGTTTTAACATGCGAAATAGAAATAGCTACGTGGATATCTTTACCTTTGCCGTTTAAAAATATACAAACCGGTTTGCCTTCTTGATCATTATGTATTTGAATATCCTGCCAGGAAAGCTGATTATCTCCAACTGCTTTAAAGATTGCTTCTTTGGCAGCGAATCTTCCGGCTAAATGCTGGTAAAAAGAAGTTTTATTTTTCGCATTTGTTATTTCCACTTTTGTAAAAATACGTTTTAAAAAATCCTCTCCCCATTTTTCCACAGCTTGTCGGATACGCCGCACTTCAGTAATATCTACCCCGGTTCCAATTAACATCTGATCAACTCCCGCATTTCTTTAACTGCCGCAAATAATCCTACATATAAGGCTTTGCAAATAATGGAATAACCGATATTAAGCTCTTCTATTCCCTGGATTTGGGCAATCCGCCTAACATTGGCATAATCCAGGCCATGTCCGGCGTTAACGGTTAGCCCTTGAGTTTGGGCATAATCCACAGCGTGTTTTAACTGGTTGAAAAATTTTTCTTTTTGACTATAGTTTTTTGCTAACGCATAGCGTCCAGTGTGAAACTCAATGATCTGAGTGCCGGATTTTTTAGCAGCGTTAATCTGATCTTTATCCGGATCAATAAACAAGCTTACCCGAATATCTGATGCCCTTAATTTTTTTATTGCCCTACTAATTATCTTAAGTTTAGCGGCAACATTTAATCCGCCTTCAGTAGTTAATTCTTGTCTTCTTTCCGGCACCAGGGTTGCCTGGTCAGGCCTGATCGAACAGGCAATTTCTAAAATCTCACCTGCTATTGACATCTCAAGGTTAAGTTTAGTTTTAATTTTTTTTCGCAAAAGCTCAATATCTTGATCCTGGATATGCCGGCGGTCTTCTCTTAAATGCGCTACGATGCTTTGAGCACCAGCCTGTTCAGCCAAAAACGCCGCATAAACAGGGTTGGGCAGATTCCCGCCGCGTGCTTGGCGTAAAGTTGCTACATGGTCGATATTTACTCCTAGTTTAGGCATAGTTTTTATTTTATATTCTTTCACCTTTGACATAAAACCAGACGATCACTGCCAGAAGTAAGGAGATAAGTTTCAACCACGGATGAGTAAGAAATGAACAAGTAATTCGTGAAAAAATATTTTTTTGATTTTTATTCATTCTCTTTTGTTTTAAGTAGTTCTTTAATTTTTGCCTCTAACTGTAAGGCACCTAAATCTTTATAGAATTTACTTTGGTAAATGATGGACATATCGCGTCTTTCTTCAGAAACCACAATTAATATAGCATCCGTCTCTTCGCTTAGCCCCAAGGCCGCCCGATGCCGTGTACCAAAGACTCTGCTTAATTCTTGATTTATGGCTAAGGGGAAAATGCATCCAGAGGCAGCAATTCGTCCGCGACTAATAATCAGGCCGCCGTCATGCAGCGGATTATTCGGAGTAAAAATTGCTTCGATTAAATTTGCACAAACACGCGCATCGATAACTTCTCCGCTTTGGATATAGGCAACTAAAGAATCATTTTTTTCAATAGCAATTAAAGCCCCCAATTTATTTTTGGCTAAGTTTTCGCAACCCTCTACGATTTGCCGGCTAAGCAGTATAATTTCTTCATCCTTGAGGTTGCTTTTAAAAATTTGACGTTTGCCTATCTGCGCTAAGCCCATTCTTATTTCCGGATGAAATATAATTAATATCGCAATTATGGATATTCCAAAAAGTTTTTCAAATAACCAGCTTAATACCAAAAAATTAAATTTTTTAAAAATTAAAAAAGCCAACATTAGTATGATGATACCGCGTAAAGCTTGCAAAGCACGAGTACCTTCAAAAAAAAGCATGATCTGGTAAATAAGAAACCAAAGAATAGCGATTTCAATTGCCGGTTTCCAATAAAGAATCAAATTGTGCTCTAACATTTTCTCACCGCTTCTACCATTTTTAAGGATTGACGTACGTTTTTTACATCATGTACGCGTACAATATTTGCGCCGCGTTCGGCAGCCATCACACAAATCGCCGGGGTACCCGTAGTTTCACTTTGCGAATTTGATTTTAAAACTTTTACGATAAATGATTTTTTAGAAGGGCCGATCAGTATCGGCTTACCCAAGACCTTAAAATCTGCCAAATGATTGATTATTTCAAGATTATGAGCCGGCGTTTTACCAAATCCTATGCCTGGATCAATAATGATTTTATCCGGTTTAATTCCAGCTGCTTGCGCTGAGGAAATGGCATTTTTTAGGTAAAGAGAAATATCTTTAATTAAAGATTCATAAGTGATTATTTTTTGCATATTTGCCGGTCTTCCGAGCATATGCATAATTACCACCGCGGCTTTATATTCAGCCGCCACTTTAATCATGCGTTTGTCCCTTAAACCACAAATATCATTAATGATTTGCGCGCCAGCATCTAAAGCCGCTTTGGCGACCTGGGGATTAGTAGTATCAATAGAAATCGGCGCATTAATTTTTTTTGCCAACAGTTTTACTACAGGTATCGTGCGGCGCAATTCTTCTTTTAGGCTGATGTTTTTTGCTCCCGGACGCGTCGATACTCCCCCCAGGTCAATAATATTCGCTCCGTCAGCCACCATATTTTGCGCTTTCTTTAAAGCCAAATCAAGATAGTTATTACTAAATTCTCGATATAAACCGTCATGGCTAAATGAATCGGGCGTTAAATTAATAATACCCATAATTTGTGTTTGTTGATTAAGATTTAAAAAACCTTTTCTTAAAGATAACACAAAATTATTTTTAGTAAAATTTTTGATATTTTCATTTAATTCGCCGGCCAGCTTTTGCAGGCCAAATGGCTGAATTGTTAATTTTCCTGCCAGAGTGTTAAATTGGGCAAGCTGACCGATTAGAAGAACATCGGTTTTTTTGGTTTTACCGGTAAGCGCGCCCCTGGCAATTGCTGCGTCTGCTCCTAAAGAAAGCATCTCTTGTTTAAGGATATTGGCTGCGATGTTGTTGATGGCAGTTAGACGGATTAAAAAGGTTGTCGTTTTAGGCAGCATGATCTTGGCTCCGTAAGGGTCAACGCCAATCTCATGTAAAATTTTTTTTACTTCCGCTAAGCAACTAAAACGAAAAATGCGCATTTGTAGTAGTTAAACCAGATCGCTTTTCTCAATGCCCAGAATTTTTTTTACTTCCTCACCACTTAAAACCTCTTTTTCCAGAAGAGAATTGGAAAGAAGCTTGAGTTTATCCTGGTTATTTCTTAAGATTTCTATCGCTTTATTATAAGCATCATCAATTATTTGTTTTACCTCTTCATCAATAATGTGTGCCGTATGATCACTATAATTTTTTTCTTCCATAATATCGCGGCCTAAAAATACCAGCCCTTCTCGTCTACCGAGAGTCAAATGCCCCAACCTCTCAGACATGCCGAATTGAGTAACCATGCGCCTGGCCATACCGGTAGCTACTTCTAAATCATTTTGCGCTCCGGTAGTCACTTCACCTAAGTTTAACTCCTCAGAAGCCCTGCCTCCTAAAATCATGGTAATCTCTGCTAATAGTTCTTTCTTCGTCCAATAATGCCGGTCTTCCAACGGCGGAGTAAAGGTATACCCACCGGCCAGCCCACGCGGGATAATTGAAACTTTCTTTAAGGGATTAACTTCCGGTAACAACAAAGAAAGCAGGGCATGCCCGGATTCATGCAAAGAAGTGATTTGTTTCTCTTTTTTGGACATAATATGGCTTTTCTTTTCCGGGCCCATCAATACCCTTTCCACGGATTTATCCAAATCAATTTCTTCTACAGCTTCTTTATTATTGCGCGCAGCCATCAATGCCGCTTCGTTACAAAGATTCGCCAGGTCTGCTCCGGAAAAACCCGGGGTTTGACTGGCTACAGATTTTAAATCAACTGATTCGGCAAGCTTAATCTTGCGTGTATGCACTTTAAGTATTTCTTCTCGCCCCTTGATATCCGGCAGGTTGATAATAATCGTACGGTCAAACCTCCCTGGACGCAGAAGTGCCGGATCTAATGTGTCTGGACGATTAGTGGCGGCAATCAGGATGAGTCCTTGCTGGCCGTCAAACCCATCCATCTCAACTAACAACTGATTAAGGGTTTGCTCACGTTCATCATTACCTCCACCAATTCCGGAAAAACGCAGACGTCCAACAGCATCAATTTCATCAATAAAAATTATTGCTCCTTTGCCTGAGACTATTCCCGCTTTACGCCCTTGATCGAATAAATCTCTTACCCGGCTCGCTCCTACTCCGACAAACATCTCGACAAAATTAGAACCCGATATACTAAAAAATGGCACGTTGGCCTCTCCGGCAACTGCTCGGGCAATTAATGTTTTGCCGCATCCCGGTGGTCCGACTAGAAGTACCCCTTTAGGAATCTTGCCGCCTAATTTTTGGAATTTTTTCGGATCTTTAAGAAATTCAATTACTTCTTTTAATTCTTCTTTAGCTTCATCAACGCCCGCCACATCATCAAAAGTAGCCTTTTCATTATTGCTTTGAATTTTAGATTTAACTTTTCCAAAAGACATAATTCTACTACCTAACTGTTCTCCGCGGGCAGCCATCATCCACCAGAAAAAAATAAGTAATAATATCGGACCTAAATTAAAGAGTAAAGTAATCCAGAATGTTCGTGCCGGCTTAATCTCAAAACTCTTTAAATTTTGCCGCATTAGACCAAGCATTTCTGGATCATTCTCCGGGATATTCACAAAAAATTTGGAATTATTCGAAAAATCTCCCTGCAGCACAGTTTCTATTTTTGTAACTTTTTTTATACTCTCAGGATTATTTTTTAAAGTTTGGTAAAACTGGCTATAACTGATCTCTTTAGGAATACCGGTGACAGGAATATTATTAAAAGAATTCATCAACATAATCAGTAGAAAAAAGACCAATAACCAGCCAAAAGGAAAACGTTTTAAGATGTTGGTTTTATTGAGTTTAGGTTTTTTTTGTGGTTCCATTTAATTTCTCCGGGTTTAAGAAAATCGCTTAAACGATTTTCGTTGAGATGAAAGAAAAGTAAACTACTTTTATTCCAAAAGTAAAATTAGAGTTTTATTATATCCTGAAAAATTCGTAAAATCAAGTAATTTATAGATTTAGCGCTTATAAAATCGCAGACAATTGCGGGTTTTTTGTACTGAGATTCCTTTAGGTAGATCAACAATTGATCCTTTGGGCCGGTGATTAAGCAAATCTTCTATTTCCTTAACGTGCACAAATCCTATCCTACGCGTATTCTTCTGAATATAACCAATACTCTGCCTAATTTTAAGACGTAAAATTGCCGGGTGCAGTTTTAGAATTTTCTTAATCTTAAGATGCGTAAGATTACCTTTTGCGCTACGCTGAGCAACCTGATCAAGGAACTCATAATCATAAGCAACGCTTTCCGCAAGGTTTGCTAAAACTTCAACAATATTTTGATTGTATTTACTTTTTAATAAAGGAATTAAATTGTGGCGAATTTTATTTCGGAAGAATAAATCTTGCCTGTTAGTTGAGTCGATGCATGGCTTAATTTGCCGGCGTTTTAAATATCGATCAATTTCATAACGCGAAGTTTCTAATAGCGGACGGATAAAGATCATTCCTCTGATTTTTCGCATCATGGATATCCCGGCTAATCCCAATAAACCTGTCCCCCGTAACAGGCGCATTAAGACTGTTTCAGCCTGGTCATCAAGATTATGCCCCAAGGCGATCTTATTGGCTTTAACTGTTTTTGCGGTTTGAATAAAAAATTTTATCCTTTCTTCCCGGTAGAATTCTTCTAAAGAGCCTTTTGGCTTAACCTGCTGATAAGCCAGTTGTTTTATGGTTACGGGAAGACTAAGCTTTTGACACCAACGTTTTACAAAAAGCGCATCTAGCGAAGAGTCTTTACGTAGGCCATGATCCAAATGCACGATATGTAAAGTTAAGCCCAGTTTAGATTTTAGGCTAAAAAGCTTTAAAAGTAACGCTAGTGAATCCGGGCCGCCAGAAACCCCAACTAGAATTTTATCTTTTTTTTGGATCAAATTATGTTTTTTAATTGTTTCCAAGATCTTATTCATCTTGCATTTATCTTAGCATAAAATTATAAAAAAACTAGGGGACGGTTCTGTCCCTAGTTTTTATTGACTTTATTCTGCTAAAAGTGTAAATTAATACAAATGCCTGCTAAAATAGTTACCCATAAAGAAAGAAAAATTGTTCTGGGAAATTTTATTTCTCTTACTACTCTCCAAGGCATTAGCTATATCCTGCCTATAGTTGTGCTTCCGTATTTGATCCGGGTAATCGGCATGGAAAAATTCGGTTTAATTGCTTTTGCCCAAAGCTTGGTGCAATATTTTATGATTTTAACGGATTATGGTTTTAGCTTATCAGCTACCCGGACGATTGCGCTGATCGGAGAACATAAAAAGAAAGTTAGTGCGTTATTTTCATCAGTGATGACCGTAAAGCTTATTTTTGCGGCAATCAGCTTGCTGGTTCTTTGCGCTATTCTATATCTTGTGCCTAGGTTCAGAGGCGATTGGGTAGTATATTTATTATGTTTTGGAACAGTGATTGGCAACACTTTATTTCCTATTTGGTTTTTTCAAGGTAAAGAAAAAATGAGCTATATCGCCGTAGTTAATGTGATTAGTGGTATAACCTATGCTATTTGTATTTTTATTTTTATCCATGACCCCAAGGATTACCTGCTTGTACCGTTAATCGGTTCGCTTTTATCTATCACTAGCGGAGTATTTGGGCTTTATATTGCTTTTAAGAAGTTTCAGCTGGAGTTTATTTTACAGAAATATGTGGATATAAAAAAGGAGCTTAAAACTGGTTGGGATATTTTTATTTCTATTTTAGCGGTTAACGTTTATACTACCAGCCGGGTTTTTGCCGTAGGGTTGCTTACGAATAATGTGCTTACCGGTTATTATTCACTGGCTGAAAGAATCGCTAATATTATTCAGACATTCCCCATGGATTCATTCACCCGGGCTGTATATCCGCGGATCAGCAATGTTTTTGTAAAAAATAAACAACGCGCAGTAGCCATAATGTATCGGATCCAGGATGGCATTACTTTAGGCTTTGTCATCAGTCTGCCGATTGCTTTTTTTTTAGCTCCTTGGATTATTAGTTTGGTTTGTGGAGTTGTTTATAAAGAAGTAGTGTTTGCTTTGCGGCTTCTGTTAGCGGCGGTATTTTTTGTGGGGGCGAATAACTTTAAAGTGCAGTTTCTGTTGGTCTGCGGTAAGCAGGATCTTTATGCTAAAATTCATATTGCTGCCGCACTTAGCGGTTTACCACTTATATTCATACTGATCCATCAATTTTCCTACGTGGGAGCAGCGTTGGCAACGGTGATCACTGAGGCAGGCGTATTTATTCTTACCTCTTTGATTGTAGAAAAACTCGCCAAGAAAATTTCAAAAAGCTAAAAACTAAGGGACGGTTCTATTCTTTATAGAATCATCCCTTTTTTATCTCGTGACGGCGAGTGGAGTTGGACCACTGACCGAGCGGGTATGAGCCGCTTGCTCTACCAGGCTGAGCTACGCCGTCAAATTTATTTTACTTTTTCCGATAAGCCTCTAAATACGAATCACAATAAATATTTTTATTTAAAATGAGCTCCGCGGTAATTAGTGTATCCATTAGTTCTTTATCTTTAGGATCAAGTATAACAGAATCCAAACCAGATGCAACTGCCATCGTCAAAAATGTGCGATTAATCAGGCTGCGCGGCCGGGCGCCTTGAGAAATATTACTTAAGCCGATAATTGTTTTTGGGCTAGGCTTTGAAATCATCTTAAACTCAAGTATCGTTTCTAAAATATCTCTAATTTGGTTTTGCGCCACATTGATCGGCATAACTATCGGATCAAGATACAATTCGGCAATCGGGAACCCCTTTTCACTAACCTGGTTAAGAATCATTGCTGCTAACTCCAGGCGTTGATCTTTGTTTTGTGGAATGCCCTTGGCGCTAATCGTTATTCCAATGAGCCCAGATCTATATTTTTTAGCCAGTGGAATAAGTATATCTAGTTTTTCTACATCTGCTGTCGTAGAATTAATTATAGTTTTATTCCTGGCAACCTTTAAACCTGCTTGGATAACTTTAGGATTACTGGAATCAAGGCAAAGCGGTTTATCCGTGACTTCTTGGACTACTTCCACCAACCAGGGCATATCGATTAAAGGGTTTTGGGAAGCCGGTCCGCAACATAGATCCAGCGCATCTGCACCGCTGGTAATTTGCTCTAATACGCAAGTTTGCACGATTTTTTTATCGTGGTTCTTAAGCGCCAAGGCAATGTTAGAGTACATCCCGTTAATTAACTCACCGACAATAAGCATCTTTATTCCTTGAATAATGCTTCTATATGGCTACTGACAATCTGGGCAGCTTTAGGATGGCGCATGACCAAAAGATCCGCCCCGGATTGAATAAGGCTAGTGGCAGTAAGCGTTTCCCAGATAATTCCCTGCTCTGGGCTAGTTTTTGCCTCTTTGGTTCTCCAGGCCTCCTGGCCGACAAAACAAATAAAAGGCGAAGCTAAAGTTTTATCTCCGCTTAAAGCCGCCAACCTGGCCCTCTCCATAATGGAATAAGCATATTCCAAGCCATACCCTAATGCTCCGATCGTCGGATTGATCACAATGCGCTCCAGGCTCAACCCCATATCCGAAATTAAAATATTCAACTGTTTGGCAATATTAATATCGATCGGGCTTTCCGCAATAATGCTATGGCCGTCGGCTAATACACTGGCCGTAAAAGTCTTATAATTATCCTGCACTGCGCAACCAATTAGGCAACGCTCCCCCCGAGCTGCCTCTGAACAGGCCGGCATAATCAGGTTATCTTTGGCATCATCACCACTGCCTATAATTATTAAAGGAACACTCACTTTACTTAGTAATGTAGAGATAAACTTAGCCGCACTTTGGGGACTTTTATTGCCAAAATCAGGATGCGTTCCTTGCATCTTTAGGCAGAGCAATTCTGCCTTGTATTTATTAACGCAGATTTCCGCCCAGGCCAAGGGGTCATTTATTGCTTTGCCATATGCAGTGGTTAACTCTTCGTCGAAGTCATACGGAGCAATGTCTGAAATTTCAAAGGCAATCTTAGGTTTATTCGGAATAGCGCCTTCCTTAAATAGTAAAGGCAGGGTGCTTTGCCCGCCGATTTTTATAATATTGCTGCGAGAACCACCCTCTTCTTTTTTGGCTCCGATAATTACAGTCGAAATTACTCCCGACCATTTCTCAAGTGCTAGTGGTGCATCCATATTTGCTCTCCCAATAAATTAATCGTCGTTAAAATTTGCGCATCTGATTTTAAATCAAAAACTGATCTACCTTCTAAACTTAACTGTTCAATTTGCGGCTCTGCCGGTAAATTGCCCAAATGATCTAAGCCGGTTTCCTTAATTTTATCCGGTTGAATATTTTTATTAAAACGGTTAATCAAAAGAAAACTTTTTTTAACTTCAAATTTTAAGGCGCTGACTAAATCTATAATTTTTTTAGCTGATTTTAAGCCGATGCTCGAGGCATCCGAGACGACGAGCAATATATCCGCAGAACGCGTAGTGCGTCGAGACAAGTGCTCTAATCCGGCTTCATTATCCACAACTATATAATCATAATCCTTAATCAGGGAAGTCATCAGGCCGCGTAAAACATTATTTACGTAACAATAGCAGCCTGGACCTTCAGGCTTACCCATGCTTAATAAATCAAAACCATCTTCTTCCTGAATGGCGGTTTGAACTTGAAGCTGGATAAAGCGTTCTTTGGCCATACCCGCAGGGACTTTGTTTGGATCCAGAGATAGATTGTCAAGAATTGCACCCACATTATTACCCGTCTGCACGCCTAAAATCTCTCCTAAATTGCTATTCGGGTCGGCATCGATGGCTAATACTGAACCCAATTTTTTTTCTTTTAAGACGCGCACAATTAAAGCGGCGATCGTAGTTTTTCCTGTGCCACCTTTTCCGGCCAACGCAATAACATAACCCATTTAAAATTTCACCGTGGGAAATTTTGTTAAATCTGTGTGCGGAAAAAATAACGCCTGGCTATATTCTTCCATGTACCCTGAATCAACGGATAGTTCAAAATATGTAATTTTAGATGCTAATTTATCCGCCATGGCCATCGCTTGAGCAGATAAAAGTATTTCTCGGGAACCGGCCAAAGAGCTATTACCGATAAAAATAAATTTAGAACGCTCTAAATCCGGCAATAATCCGATACGAATAGCTTTCTCAATATCCAGGTAAGTGCCGAATCCCCCCGCGATAAATATCTTAGAAATAGCAGAAAATTCCAAAGCTAAATGTTTAACTAGAATAGCAGTGGCTGAATATATCGCCCCCTTAGAACGCTTAAGATTTTCAATGTCTGCCTCGTTAATTACAATATCCGCATCCGCCTGGATTTCTTCTTTAAAACAAACCACAAACTCCTGGCCATTATCGGTTGCCCGGATTCGTTTACCAGAAACCTTGATCTTGCCACCCTTATCAATTATTCCGGACTCTAACATTTCGCTGAGTAAATCAATATAACCTGATCCACAAATTCCCCGGGGTGATTTATCCTGGATGGTTGAATATTTAACGCTAAAATCAGTTTTATCTATACTTACCTTTTGAATTGCCCCGCTAGAGGCGCGCATGCCGCTAGTTACTCCGCTGCCTTCAAAAGCCGGGCCAGCGGATGCCGCGCAAGCAACTAGATAATCCCGATTACCTAAAACAATCTCTCCGTTTGTCCCAATATCAATTAAAATACAAGGATCCTCTTTTTGATATATACCACTGGATAAAATTCCGGCGGTGGTATCCCCGCCCACATAACTAGAAACCCCGGGAACACAACTAAGTAATCCTCTGGGGTTGATGTTTATCCCGGCTTCGGCGGCGCGTAAAACCGGTAGAAAATTAGCCGTAGGAACATACGGCTGGCGGCGGATATGCGCCGGATCCAT
>JAPLMA010000060.1 GCA_026387255.1 Candidatus Omnitrophota bacterium
TAATATATGAAAATGAGCTGGTATCAGATTATAGCAATATTAGGTTCGCTGCTACTTATGTTATCCGGATTATTAAGGTTTTTTAATTCGCATAATCCGAAAGAATTATTGATCGGTATTTTATATTTTTTCGCTAATCTGCTTATATTCTGTTCATAATATAAGTAAGTTTCTATTTGTCCTTATGCTGCGTATTCGTCGCTCGATTTAGGATGCGCCAAAAACTGCTCAATAACAAATAAACATTTTCTATGCATAAAAAAAATACTGTTTTTCTGCGTACTTTCGGATGTCAGATGAACATCCGGGATTCGGAGGTGATCAGTGGCCTGCTGCAAAAAGCCGGCTACAGGATTAGTGCCACCGATCAGGACGCGGATATAATTATTTTTAATACCTGTTCAGTGCGTAAACATGCTGAAGACAGGGTCTGGAGTTTGATTGGTAGTTATAAAGGTTCGAAAGTTATCGGTTTAGTTGGTTGCATGGCGCAAAATTATAAAGAACAAGCATTTCAACGTGATCCCCATATCAGCTTTGTGGTGGGGCCACAGGATATTCATAAGCTTCCGGTAATTATTGAGAAAATTTTGGGAGATAATCTTTTCTCTGATAAAAATTTATTGGAACGTAAGATTTGGGAAACGGCGGGAGATTTGCGGCCTGAAGAAATTTATCACATGGATTTCTATCAGGATAAAAATCATGCTCATGTCGTCATATCTGAAGGCTGCTCTAATTTTTGTTCTTATTGTGTTGTGCCATATGTGCGCGGCGCTTTACGCCATCGTAAACATAAAGACATATTAATTGAAATTCGGGAAGTGATTGCGCGGGGGGTAACTAAAGTTACTCTTTTGGGCCAGAATGTCAATGCTTATCAGGATAGCCAGGTTAATTTTACTAAGCTGCTTGAGCAGGTTAACGCGTTGAGCGGGTTAAAAGAGTTTGATTTTTTTACTTCTCATCCCAAAGATGCTGGCGTTGATTTCTTTAAAGCCATTCGGGATTTGGAAAAGTTAGTTAAGCGGCTGCATCTGCCTTTGCAATCAGGCTCAGACAAAATTCTAAAACTGATGAATCGGGGATACCAGGCAAAAGATTACTTGTCTTTAATCGATTCTTATCGTAAGATTGTTAAAAGCGGCCGGTTAACTACGGATATCATTGTGGGGTTTCCTACTGAAACCGATGCGGAGTTTAACCAAACTTATGCTTTGGTTAAAAAGGCTAGATTTAATGCTGCCTATATTTTTAAATATTCCTCTCGGCCCGGTACTGAGGCGGCTAAAATTATTGATCCGCTTAAACAGGCGGAGTTAGAGCAGCGGCATAGAAAGATTCTGAACCTGCAAAGAAGTATTTCCCAAGAGTTAAGGAGCAGCCAAGTAGATGCGAAAAAATAAGTTCATTTTGGTATTCTGGTTTTTTTTAATTTTACCTAATTTTTGTTGGGCATTAGACCTGGATATTTTAAAGACGGATTTTTTACAAGGTAATTATCGGCGCGTTATTTTTGAAGGCCAGGCTCAAGTTGACCGGATGCATTCGGGCAACGCGGATGAATTAAATTATATTTTAGGTTTAAGTTATTTTAAAGAATCTAAGCTAGATCTGGCGCAAGATTGTTTTCGGCGCGTCTTAAGTAATCCCAATAGTAAATTTAAACCAGAGGCAAGTTTAGCCCTGGCGGATACTTATTTAGTTGGCGGACAGCTTCAACAGGCAGAAGATCTCTATAACAAATTAATTACCGGTGATGCCAATAGTAGTCAAAAACCGGCGATCTGGTATCGCTTAAGCCAGCTGGAATCTAAACGGGGCGATCAGAAGAAAAGCAATGATTATTTATTTAAGCTTAAAAGAGATTTTCCGATGAGCTCGGAGTTAAGATTGACCAGAGGTATTGTTTTCGTTAATACTTCCGCGGTCGCCTGTGAGCCCTTAGTTAATGTTCAGGCAGGAGCCGGTGAATATTCTATACAGGTAGGATTTTTTACAAGTAGTCTTAATGCTAATAATTTCAAGAATACACTGCTCAGTAAAGATTATCCGGCCTACGTTGAAAGTTCCGGCACAGGTTATCGGGTTAAAGTAGGGAGATTCAAGTCACAAAAGGAAGCGCTAGCTTTAGAAAGTAAACTTTCCCAAGAGGGTTTTGCCACCAAGGTCTGTCCGTTATAGTTTATGTTAAAAAAGAAGATAATTTTTCTCCTTGGGCCTACCGGTGTAGGTAAATCTGCAGTGGCAATCAGCCTGGCTAAGAAGATCAATGCCCAGATTATCTCTTGTGATTCCATGCAGGTATATCGCTCGATGGATATTCTTACTTCCAAGGTAACTTTTGGACAAAGAAAAAAAGTTAAGCACCATCTTATAGGCGTGATTAATCCAGAGCAGGAATATAATGTGGCTAAGTATCGCCAGGAGGCATTAGCAATTTGCGATAAACTGTTTAGAAAAGGTAAAATACCGTTATTTGTAGGAGGTAGCGGGCTTTATTATTCAATGATTGTTGATGGGTTATTTCCGGCAGTGCCGCAAGATAAATTAATTCGCCTAAAGTTAGAAAAACAGCTTAAGCTAAAGGGGAACAAATATCTTTATCGTTTGTTAACTAAGGTAGATAGCGCTGCGGCTGCCAAAATTCATCCCCATGATGCCAGAAGGATTATCCGTGCTCTGGAGGTGTACTTAAAAACAGGTACGCGTATTTCCCAATTACAGAAAAATAGGGTTGGTTTGGGGAAGGAGTATGCGGTAAAGATTTTTGGATTAAATTCAAAAAGACAGTCTCTCTATGATGCAATTGATCAAAGGGTTGATAAAATGTTTAACCGAGGCTTAATCAATGAAGTAAAGCGTTTGATTAAACATAAATTAAGCCGGACGGCTAAATGTGCTATAGGAATCGGCGAGTTAAAGGGGTATTTTGCCGGAGAATATTCTTTAGCGGAGGCTAAACGCCTTATGCAGTGCAATAGCCGGCATTATGCTAAACGCCAACTGACTTGGTTTAGAAAAGACAAACGTATCCAATGGATCAATATTAATAAAATGGAAACACCTTCACAATTAGCTCTCAAACTGTGGAAAAAGCTCTCTTAATCAGTATTGTCTTGAAAACGGATAAACATCACTGGCGCATCGAAGATATCTCTTCGGAGTTAGAGGAGTTGGCGGTATCCGCTTGCGTGGAAGTGGTGGAAAATGTGGTCTGTATTTGTGACCGGGCTACCTCTAATTATCTTATTGGCCGGGGTAAGGTTGAGGAGATTAGTTTTATCGCTAACCAAGCAGGTGTGGATACAGTAATTTTTAGTCATGATTTAAGTGGCACACAGCAACGTAACCTGGAAGGGGCTTTAGGCAAAAAAACGATTGATCGTACACAATTAATCCTGGATATATTTTCTCGGCGCGCCAGGAGCCCGGAAGGTAAGATGCAGGTGGAATTGGCTTTGTTGCAGTATTTATTGCCGCGTCTGACAGGTAAGGGAATAATGCTTTCCGGTTTAGGAGGTGGTATCGGTACGCGTGGCCCTGGGGAAACTAAGTTAGAGATGGATCGGCGCCAAATTAGAAGAAAAATCGATAAGTTAAGGGAAGATTTAAGAATATTTCGTCTGCACCGTTTAACGATGAGCAAAAAAAGAAAGGGTAATAATTTACCGGTAGTGGCTCTGGTCGGGTATACTAGCGCCGGAAAATCTACGCTCTTAAACCTTTTAACTGCATCAACTCAGATTGTTTCAGAAAAACTGTTTACTACCTTAGATCCGCTTTCTAAAAGCTTATGCCTTCCTAATGGACAAAATATTATTCTCTCTGATACCGTTGGATTTTTACACGACCTTCCGCATCATCTCATCGAAGCCTTTAAGGCCACCTTGGAAGAAGTGATTGATGCGGACTTATTGATTCATGTTTTAGATGTCGCTGATCAGCGCTTAGTTGGGCATAATCAAGCCGTACTTAGCGTCTTAGGGGAGTTAGGGGCACTGGATAAGCCGATCTTGGTAGCCTTAAATAAAATTGATTTGGTTACTGACCGTAGCTGGCTGGAAATCTCCAAAAAAGAATTTCCCAATTCTATTTATATATCCGCTAAAACCGGGGAAAATTTAGACGCTTTAATTGCCGAAATAACCGATTATTTTTCCAATCTGATGTTAAGTTTAAAGATTGTAATACCGCATAGCCGTATGGAGTTAGTGGATTTCTTTTATCGGCAGGCTAAAGTAAAGAAGATTGATTATTTACAGAGCGGGATTAACATTAATTTGGATATTTCCCGGGATCTTTTTAGTAGAATTGAGAATGATAAGGATATAAAAATTATCCGTTAGTTTACCTAACAAAAATAATTATTTTACTTGACAAGTTAAAATAGACATGCTAGAGTTTATTTACCTGGAGGATAGGGATGCCTGTATTTAGCTTTAAGATTGCACCTGAAGAACCAGTTTATGTTATTAGCGTAGTTTGTAAATTGGTAAATATTCCGATTTGGACTTTGCGGCAGTTAGATAAAGCCGGAGTGGTTCGACCTAAACGCCTAGGCAAGAAGAGCCGCTTTTATTCACTGAAAGATTTAAAAAGGCTAGAGTATGTGCATTATCTGATGGAAGAAAAGCGGGTTAATATTCACGGATTAAAAATTATTTTAGGAAACCAAGAGTAGATTTTTTTAACCACAAGTTAGCACTCTGATGATTTAAGTGCTAATTTTATTGACAAAATAGTAGAATATGTTAAAATTACAGCTTAGCTTAAGTAGTAAAAAAATCAATCAGGAGACAAAAGAGTGCGGACCGTGGATTATAATTCTCGCAGAAAGCAGGTTCTGAATTCGGCGATCAACCGTTATATTAAGCATGCGCTTCCGGTGGCTTCAGATGATATTGCCGAAGAGTTTGATTTAAGTTCGGCAACGATTAGGAATATATTTTCTGAACTTGATGAATTCGGGTACTTAAAACATCCCCATACCTCAGGTGGAAGAGTGCCTACGGATAAAGGGTACCGCTATTATGTGGATTTCCTCATTCAGCAAATTGAACTTTTGGATAAAGAGAAGCAGTGCATTCTTAAGGACTGCAAAAGAAAATTAAGCCGTCTTGATGATACTCTGGAGAATACATCTGAGGTTATCTCTGAAATTACGCATTATGCTGGCATTGTTTCATTCTTACAGTGGCAGGATAAGATATTTTATAAAGGTATTAGTCGCATACTTGATCAGCCGGAGTTTAAGGATGCGGATAAGATACGTTTATTAGTTAGGTTGATGGAGGATAAAAGCAAACTCTTAGATATTATTAATCGGGATTTTTCTGGCAAGGTGAAGGTTTATATCGGAAGCGAATTGGGTTTTCCGGAAATGGAAAATTGCTCTTTAATCGTTTCTAGTTTTAAGTTAAAAAAACAACCTTCGGGTAGGTTGGCCGTATTAGGGCCAATGCGTATGGAGTATGATCATATTATTCCGACTATGGAATATATCTCTGAAGTTTTGAATCAAATTTTGGAAGATTTTTAGCATAATCTTTAAGATATTATGGAAGAAGATAAAAATAACCAGAAAAATACAGAAGAGCTTGAAAAAAAATCCGCCGCAGGCGGATCCGCCTCCGGCGGAAAAGAGGATACGGTTGTTACTTTAAAGCAAGCAGAGTATTTGGGGCTCTTGGAGGAGATTAAAAAAGGCAAAGCTGGTTGGGATAAGATGTTGCGGAATCAGGCGGATCTTGAAAATACCCGTAAGCGCCTGGAGCGGGAAAAGCAGGAGTTTATAAAATTTGCTAATGAAGGGCTGATCTTTGATTTGCTTAATGTGCTGGATGATTTGGAGCGTACTGTGGATTTGGCAGAATCAAGCCAAGAAAATCTGGCTGCTTTCTTAAAGGGTATCGAAATGATTCTGGCGCATTTATACGAAATGTTAAAGAATCACGGAGTTAAGCCAATTGAGGCTGAAGGAAAAATATTTGACCCGAATTTTCATGAGGCTTTGATGCAGGTAGAGAATAAGGAGTTACCGGAACATACAATCATTGAGGTATTGCAAAAAGGATATCTAATCCACGGGCGGGTACTTAGAACTGCTAAGGTAAAGGTGTCAAAGCAAGGCGCGAAATAATTAAAAACTGACAACTAATTTTATGGAGGTGACACATGGCAAAAGTAATTGGGATTGATTTAGGTACATCTAACTCGGCGGCTGCGGTTATGGAAGGCGGCAGGCCGGTGATTATTCCTTCAGCTGAAGGGGCGGGGGTTGCCTCGGGGAAAGCATTTCCATCTTATGTAGCTTTTACTAAAGATGGACAGCGCCTAGTAGGTGAACCGGCAAGGCGGCAGGCAGCGATTAATGCCGAAGGCACGATTCAAGCCGCTAAACGTAAGATGGGCACGGATTTTAAATTTAAAGCTTACGGTAAAGATTATACTCCACAGCAGATTTCCGCGTTTATCTTGCAGAAAATAAAACAGGATGCCGAGTCTTATTTGGGAGATAAAGTGGAGGATGTAGTAATTACCTGTCCGGCGTATTTCAATGATAATCAACGCCAGGCAACCAAAGATGCCGGGGAAATCGCGGGCTTAAAAGTTTTGCGTATTATTAATGAGCCTACGGCTGCTTGTCTGGCTTACGGTTTAGAGAAGGCAGATAAAGAACAAAGGATTATGGTTTTTGATTTAGGCGGCGGCACTCTGGATGTTACGATTATGGAGATGGCTCAGGGGGTATTCCATGTGCAGGCAACCAGCGGTGATACACAACTGGGCGGAACAGATATGGATCGGGTTTTATTGGAATATATTGTCGGGCAATTTAAACGTGAAACCGGTATTGATTTAATGAATGATAAAATGGCTGTGCAAAGAGTACGCGAAGGAGCGGAAAAGGCCAAGATTGAGTTATCTTCTACGGTGAGTACGGATATTAATTTGCCTTTTATTACTGCTGATGCTACCGGCCCTAAGCATTTAACGATGACGATTACCCGGGCCAAGCTGGAGGATCTCGTCGGGCCGATTATTGACCGTTGCCGTCATCCTATGGAGCAGGCATTAAACGATGCTAAGCTGACCTCTAAAGAAGTTGATCGGATTATTATGGTCGGCGGGCCTACGCGTATGCCGATTGTGCAAAAATTTGTTGAAGATTATGTCGGTAAGAAAATTGAACGTGGAGTTGATCCGATGGAATGTGTGGCTTTAGGAGCGGCAGTTCAGGCGGCGATTATTACCGGAGATGTCAAAGATGTGCTGCTTTTGGATGTTACTCCGCTTTCTTTAGGTATTGAAACTTTAGGCGGAGTGAATACGAAATTAATTGAAAGAAACGCTTCTATTCCTACTCAAAAAAGCCAGATATTTTCAACGGCGGCAGATAACCAAACTGCGGTTACTATTCGGGTTTTGCAAGGTGAGCGACCGTTGGCGGATGATAATGTGGAATTAGGAAGATTTGATTTGGTAGGGATTCCTGCTGCTACGCGTGGTGTGCCACAGATCGAAGTAAAATTTGATATTGATCGTGATGGAATTGTGCATGTTTCAGCTAAGGATCTGGGTACTGGCAAAGAACAGTCTATCCGCATCAGCGCTCCTAAAAAGTTATCCAAAGAAGAGATCGATAAGATGGTTAAGGATGCGGAAAAATTCGCCGCCGATGACGCGAAAAAGAGAGAAGAAATCGAGATGATCAATCAGGCGGATAACCTAATTTATGCTACTGAAAAATCATTGAAGGATTACGGAGATAAGGTTAGCCAGACTGAGCGTGCGGATATTGAGGCAAAAGCCAATGATTTAAAGAGCGCGGTTAAAGAGAAGAATATTGAGAGAATTAAAAAGGGGATGGAAGAATTGACTAAAGTTTCCCATAAGCTTGCTGAAGAGATTTATAAGCAGGCAGCTGCCAAGCAGCAAAAGTCGCAAGAGGGCCAAGCTACTCCTGGTGGCCAGCAAAATGCTGCCGAAGAGCCGCAAGAGAAATCCGCCGCAGACGGATCTGCCTCCGGTGGTAAAGACGAGGATATTATTGACGCTGAGTATAAGGAAGAGGATCAAAACGGTAAGAAATAAAGATGTCTATTAAAGGTGATTATTACCAAATTTTAGGAATTCCTAAGACTGCTAGTCCGGATGAAATTAAAAGGGCCTATCGCGAGATGGCGCTTAAATTTCATCCGGACCGCGTGCCGGCGGAAGAAAAGAAAGCCGCGGAGGAGAAATTTAAGGGAATTTCTGAAGCATATGCTGTGCTTTCGGATTCTGCTAAGCGTGATCTCTATAATCAATACGGACATTCCGGTATTGACCAGAAATACGCCCAAGAAGATATTTTTAAGGGTGCTGATTTTAGTAGTATTTTCAGAGAAATGGGTGGTGGATCTGGAGGCTCCGGGAGTATTTTTGAGGAGCTATTCGGTGATATGGGGTTTGATATCTCTGGATCAAGGCAGTCCAGATCGCAATCTGCCCGGCGGCGCGGCAGGGATTTACAGATTGCGATTGAAATTTCCTTGGAAGAAGCAGCTGTAGGCGTAGAAAAGATTATTACTGTGCCACGCTATGAAACCTGTACAGTTTGTTCAGGTAGTGGCGCTAAACCCGGCTCTAAGCGGACGGTTTGTTCACAATGTAAAGGAGCAGGTAAAACAGTAGTTTCAAATGGTTTTTTCCAAATGGCTCAAACCTGTTCGCGCTGTAGCGGTGAGGGCTCAATTATTCAAACTGCCTGTGCGGATTGCCGGGGAGAAGGCAGAGTTAAAGTTACTAAAAAGATAAAAGTTAAGATACCCGCCGGAGTTGATAATGGCTCTCAACTACGCGTACGCGCAGAAGGCGAAGCGGGATTAAATAGCCGGGGAGATTTATATGTAGTGATAGAGGTTAGAGAGCATGCGATTTTCCAACGGCATCATAATGATATTGCTACAGCGGTGAATATAAGTTTGGCCAAAGCTATTCTGGGTGGCGAGGTTGAGGTTCCGGCTTTAGACGGAAAATTAATGATGAAGATACCCGCGGGTACTCAATGTGGAAAAACTTTCCGTCTTAATGGTAAAGGTATACCGGACTTACATTCTCGGGATATGGGTGATGAATTAGTCAAAGTTGATATCCAAATTCCTACCAGGTTGACTGCGCAACAGAGGCAATTGATAGAGGAGTTTGCCCGCTTAAACGGTGAAAATTTAGGAGCTAAGGAAAACTTTACGGATAAGTTTAAGAAAACATTTCGCTAATGTCATTCCTATCCTCGATTAGTACATTTAAGGGCAGGTTTTATTGATACAAATTGTCATCCTCGCGGAAGCGGGGATCTAAAAGAAATAGATTAACGTTTTCACGGGAATGACGAATATGCGCGGAGAAAAAAGGAAAATATGCCTACTTATGAATATGAATGCTTAGCTTGTAAAAATAAATTTGAAATTTTACAGAGTATAACCTCTCGGCCTAAAATTAAGTGCCCGAAATGCGGTAAGAAGTTAAAAAAGTTAATTAGTAGCACGGGGGGTTTTATTTTTAAGGGAAAAGGTTTTTACGCTACAGATTATAAGAAAACAGATAAATCCGTAAATAGTTCTTCGCAGGCCGCTTGTTCTAAGGCTAATGCGGGATGTGCGGGTTGCCCAGCTCACAAGTAAACCCCATTAGAAGTGGCGTACCGCGCCGCGGGATTTCTAACGGGGTAAATAAAGATGTTTTTAATTTTATGAGCAAAACCAAGGCTTTTAAGGCAGTAGTTTATAATGCAAAGATTATTGGGGATTTTAACCAAGTGGTTTGCCCGCCTTATGATGTGATTTCCTCTCAGGCTCAAGATATGCTGCACGAGCGCTCAATGCATAATTTCATTCATATACTTTTAGCTAAGGATTCTCCTTTAGATGATAAATATCATAGGGCAGGAGCAATATTTAGCAGTTGGCTTCAGGAGAGAGTGTTTATTCAGGATGAGCAGCCAGCTGTATATTTTTATAGTCAGCAATATATTATTCGGGGTGAGAAAAAAACACGTTTAGGATTTATCTCTTTGCTGAGGTTGGGGGATGAAAAAAGTTCAGCTGTTTTTGGACATGAAAACACGCATCAAGCCGCAAAGCTGGATAGGTTTAAGCTTCTTAAACAGGTAAAAGCTAATCTTAGCACAATCTTTATAATTATTCTGGATAAAAATCGAATTATTCAACGCATCTTTCAGAGGCAGCTTGGCGAACAGAAGCCTTTTATTGAAGTTATCGATGATGAAAAGACCGTGCATAAATTATGGCGCCTGAATGATCCGGCCATTCTTAAGACAATTGAATCTAGTATGAATTCTGAAGATATGTTTATTGCCGACGGACATCATCGTTATGAGGTTTCCTGCGCCTATCGGGATCTGGAGCGTGAGAAACTCAAGGGCGATTTTACCGGCGAAGAAGATTTTAATTATTGCTTAGCATATTTTACTAATACGGATTATCGGGGGCTGTCTATTTTACCTATTCACCGACTACTTAAATTAGATGCGCGTCTGGATTTAAATGATTTTATGGCCAAGTGTAAAGAGTATTTTGATATCGACCAGCTAAAAGACCGAACACGTTTTTTCTTCTTACTGGAAAAAGCCGGTTGCTCAGAGCATCTGTTGGGGTTATATGTAGATAAAAAATATTTCCTTTTACGCTTAAAGAATGTCAAAATGTTAGATAAGCTAATTGTGGATAAACCTAAAGAGTATCGCTCACTTGACGTGGCGATTCTTAATTACCTGGTATTTAAAAATATTCTTAAACTTGATTTAAATGACTCAACGGCTATAAAATATAGCCCGGATCCCTATGCATTAATAGATGAAGTTGATACGGATCCTTTAAATGTTGCCTTTTTCTTAAATCCGGTTAAAATCCAACAGATTATCGATATTGCTACTAGTGGCAATAAAATGCCTCCTAAATCCACCTATTTTTATCCTAAGGTGCTTTCAGGACTCTTGGTGAATAAGTTTGAAAAGGAATAAGCATGGCCTTATTTGGTAAACCAAAATATACCATTGTTCGTTTAAAGAAAAAAGAAATTCCTGATGGTTTATGGACAAAATGCGAGGAATGCTTAGAGACTCTTTATAATAAATCACTGGAAGAAAATTCCAAGGTTTGCCCTAAATGTAATTATCATTTTGGCTTAACCGCGCATGAAAGAATAGAGCTATTGTTTGACCAGGATACTTTTAATGAATTCGATAAAGATATGGAGTCAGCTGATCCGCTCGATTTTAAGGGGCCCAAAACCTACAAAGATAAAATCAAGCAGGATCAGGAGGCAACCGGGTTAAAAGATGCCGTTATATCCGGAGAAGGTAAAATTAAATCCCGGCCGGTTGTGGTGGCGGTTACGGATTCTCGCTTTATTATGGGGTCGATGGGTTCGGTAGTTGGTGAAAAAATTACTCGAGCAATTGAATATGCCACAAAAAATAAGCTGCCCATGATTATTGTTTCTGGTTCAGGTGGAGGGGCGCGGATGTATGAAGGTTTATATAGCCTAATGCAGATGGCTAAAACCTGCGCCGCTTTATCGTATCATCATAAAGCAAGCTTGCCTTACATTTCTGTGCTGACTAACCCCACGATGGCGGGAATCATGGCTTCATTTGCCGGGGTAGGAGATATAATTATGGCTGAACCTAATGCGCTGATTGGTTTTACCGGGCCGCGAGTTATTGAACAAACAATCCGGCAGAAATTACCAATGGGTTTTCAACGCTCAGAGTTTTTGTTAGATCATGGGCTGATCGATATGATTGTGCATCGCAAAAATATGAAAAGCACCTTAAGCCAATTGCTTGACTATCTTGCTTAAGTTTGTATAATAGTTAGTTAGGTTTTCTAAATACTAGCTACTAGCTACTTTTATAAAGGAGTATATGTATGGCTCAGGTAAGTTTAAGGGACGTCAGTAAAGTTTATCCGGGTAATGTTACTGCGGTGAATAAAGTAAATCTAGGCATTGAAAATAAAGAGTTTATGGTTTTAGTTGGTCCTTCGGGCTGTGGTAAATCCACCACCTTAAGAATGATCGCGGGTTTAGAGGAAATAAGCTCTGGTGATGTCTATATTGGAAATAAGCGGGTTAATGATGTTCCAGCAAAAGATCGGGATATTGCTATGGTTTTTCAGAATTACGCTCTTTATCCGCATATGACGGTTGAAGAAAATATGTCATTTGGCTTGCGGCTTAGGCGCATCTCTAAACAAGAGATTGGGCAGCGAGTTAATGAAGCGGCCGAAATTCTAGGGATTAAAAGATTGTTGAAGCGTAAACCCCGCGAACTTTCTGGTGGAGAGCGACAAAGGGTAGCTGTCGGCAGGGCGATTGTAAGAAAACCGATGGTTTTTCTGTTCGATGAACCTTTAAGTAATCTTGACGCCAAGATGCGCGTACAGATGCGCACCGAGATTCATAAGCTACATATTCGGTTACAGACTACTATTATTTATGTGACGCATGATCAGGTGGAAGCGATGACGATGGGAGATCGTATCGCCGTGATGAAAGATGGCCTCATTGCTCAGTTGGGGGACCCGATTGATGTTTATGATCATCCGAAAAATAAGTTTGTTGCCGGTTTTATCGGTTCGCCACCGATGAATTTTATGCAAGGCAAGATTATTAAAAAAGACGGCAAGCTCTATTTTGATGAAGGCAAGATTCAGGTAAAACTGGTAGAGGATATGCATAAGAAGATGATTAATTATGTTAATCATGAAATATTATTTGGTATTCGTTCTGAAGATATTTATGATAAATTATTTGTTTCGCAGGCCCCACCGGAAAATGTAGTTCGGGTAAACTGTGAGGTATTTGAACCGATGGGTTCAGAGGTTTATCTCTACCTGAACACGGGTAAGCATACCTTTATTGCCCGGGTTAGCGCGCACGACCGTCCTAAGGTCAATCAGGAGATGGATGTAGTTTTCGATATGAGCAAGGTGCATTTCTTTGATAAAGATACTGAAGAAACTATTTGTTAAGCTCTACTTAAAGTCCCCAATAAATCGGTTATTCATTAAAGGCTTTAAGTAAATACATCCGTAACTAAAAAGCTTTATGCAGCAAAATACCATCTCAAAAAAGTTCTGGTTGTGCCTATTATTCCTAGCGGTTATCCTACTTATAATAAATTCTGCCTTTTTTCATCAAAAAATTAATTTAATTGTTTTTTTTGTTTTTAGTTTAAGTGGCATTTTTATTTTTACTTTCCTTTTAAAGTTTTATTCCGCTAAATTACTGCTTATCCAATCCGGCATTGAACATAATCAGGAAGGCATAAATATAATCGCTGTAGAGAACAAAAAAAATCAAGAGCAAGCTATGGCGGTTAAATTAAAAATTACCCGTTACGATAATTTAAAAAAATTAGTCGAAGATCTTAATCAGAGCTTAAAATTAGAGATCGTGATTCGCGTATTAAGTTCTACGGTTTATACGCTAATCTCAAATAGTGCCGGGGTGGCTCTTTTTTACTTGGTGGATAGTCAGCAGCAAAAACTAAATTTGGTCTATTCGATGAAAGACGATGCAGAGCTAGTTGTACTTTCTAAAGAAGGTGATCTTTTTGATCAGTGGGTCTTAAGGCATTCCAGCCAGTTAATTATTGAGAATCTGAAAAATGATTTTCGGTTTGATGTTGACAGCATGGGTAAAGAAGAGATGCGTTCGGTTTTATCTTTGATTAGTTCGCCCCTGATTAGTAATCATTCTTTGTTGGGGCTGTTGCGGCTAGAAAGTAAAAAGAACAATTTTTTTGACCAGGATGATTTACGTTTTCTTGCTTTGGTTAGTGATCTGGGTGCAGTAGCTATGGAAAACAGCCTGCTTTTTCAGAAAACTCAGGAATTAGCGATTCATGATGATCTGACTGCTTTATATACCCGCGGATATTTTATCGACAGGTTAAAAGATGAGGTTAGACGCGCTCAGCGCCTGGATCAAGATTTATCGTTAATGATGATCGACATTGATTTTTTTAAGCAATACAATGATAAATTTGGTCATATGATGGGAGATTTAGTGATTTTTTTAAGCAATACAATGATAAATTTGGTCATATGATGGGAGATTTAGTTTTAAAGAAGATGGGGATATTATTAAAAGATGCGCTAAGCGAATTTAACCCTTTACTATGCCGTTTTGGAGGAGAAGAATTTTTAGTTATGCTGTCGGGGATAGATAAAAAGAAGGCTTTAATTATCGCCGAAAAACTGCGCCAGAGAATTCAAAGTGAAAAGATAATCTTGCGACGCCAGAATACATATATCACTGTTTCTATCGGTTTAGCTAGTTTACCCCTGGACACAAAAGACCAAGATGAATTGGTCCACAAGGCAGATAAAGCGATGTATGCGGCTAAGGAAAAGGGCAGAAACCAGGTATGTTTAATATAATATTATTTTTAATTATTCTTATCGCCTTTAGTTTATCTTACAAAGAGATTTTTTCTGTCCGGCTTAAGCGTCAAGAAGCCAGCTATACGCGTTTGGTAAATGAACTTAAGGTCTTGCATGAATTTAAAAAAAGTTTAGATTTGGAAAATAATCTCCTCAATAAAAGATTTGATGATACTCTGGCGCTCTATGAGTTAACTAAAGATATTTGTCAGAGTCTGGATGAGGAAAAAGTATTTACAATTTTTAATAAGAATTTAAAGAAGCATATTGACATTGGTGATTGTCAATACATTAGGGATAGCGCGAATTTAGTTAAATATAAAAATTATCTGATTCTGCCTTTAATTCTAGAGGGAAATCAAATCGCTGGCTATCTGGCGGTAGATAGAATTTTAGAAACAGACAAAGAAAAGTTTGGAATTCTTACGCAACAGTTTTTAATTGGGTTAAGAAGGGCGCTTTTTTATCGCCAGGTTCAGGAATTAACGATTACCGATGCGCTGACTAGTGTTTATTGTCGAAGGTATTTTTTAGAGCGTTTTAGCGAAGAGCTCAAGCGTTCTAAAAAAAATAAATTATCTTTAGCCTTTTTGATGTTAGATATAGATAATTTTAAACAATACAATGATCGTTACGGACATTTAGTTGGGGATGCCATATTGCGTCAGGTTTCTAAAATTATTTCGCTGGCGGTTAGGCAAATCGATTTTACCGGCCGTTACATTTAATTGATCTGGCAGATCAGGCTTTATATTTAGCCAAGGAAACCGGAAAAAATAAAGTTTGTTTCTCACCAACCTAATTATTCGATTTTCGTTTTTTGTTTTAACCATGTCTACGCGGGTCCTGTCGAGCCTTGTCTCTCGCCGGGGCGCTTGTTTTGCCCCGGCGAGGCAAAACTGCGCTCGGGTCGGCTGCGTCGCTCTGCCGAGACATATATTGGGGGCAACCGTGCCCGCTCCTTGCCTCCACGCCCGGCTCGAAGCCAAGGCTCGCCACCCGCTGAGAGCTTTACTAATTTATAAGCTTTCCGGCTTTTGCTGGAGGCACAATTAGAAGATTTTCGGCACTTCGACTATGCTCAGTGCCGATGGTGAGTGTAATCGAACCATCGGCAACAGTGTGCAAGGAATTACGTCGAGCGCAGGCGGTGTCTCTTTAGCGTAAGGAGCCGCGCCGTAGCGAGACGTAAGCCGCCGCACACGGCGAAAATCTTCGTGCCGGAAGCAAGAGCCGGAAAGCTAATGTTGGCATGTTATTAGCGAAAGATAGAACTCGCGTTAGGATAGTATTTATTCCTTGAAAACCGAAGTGTTTTAATATAAAATACCACAATGGCTAAAAAATTTATTATGGCGATAGATTTAGGCGGTACTAATTTGAAATGTGCTTTACTTGACAATAGTTTAAAGATTAAAGCCAAAAGCTCTTTTAGCACAAAGAGTTTTGATAGTAAATATAAACTTATTCAGGGAATTACCGATTTACTAGAAAGTTTAATTTTAAACCAAAGATTAAAGCGTTCTGCCATCCTGGGAGTGGGTATTGGTGTGCCTGGCCCGGTAGATACTTTAAAAGGGATTGTGCATTTCTTACCGAATATTCCGGGATGGAAAGAGGTAGGGCTAAAAAAAATTCTGGAACGGAAAATTAAGTTGCCGGTTTTTATTGATAATGATGCTAAGTTAATGACGCTAGCAGAGCATGAGTTGGGTGCGGCTAAGCACTATAAAAATGTATTATGTTTGACCTTGGGCACGGGAGTGGGCGGAGGTTTAATCATCAATGATTCACTCTACCGGGGTTCGGATAATGCCGCTGGGGAAGCTGGACACTTCCCGCTTAATGAAAATGGTCCTTTGTGTGGTTGCGGTGCTCATGGGTGCCTGGAGACATATGTTGGTAATCGTAAAATTATTAAAGCTGCGCGTGAATTGTTTGGCCCCAAAATTACCCTGGAAAGGGTAAGCGCATTAGCCAAAGAGAATAACCCTAAGGCAATAGATTTTTGGAGCCAGGTGGGTGGAAAGCTGGGTTTGGCTTTAAGTGGGATTGTAAATCTACTTAACCTTGATCTGATTGTAATTGGTGGAGGGGTATCTTACGCTGGCCCTGTATTATTTGAGAGTATCCGGCGAACAATTATATTGCGCGCAATGCGCCTGCAGGCAAAAAGAGTAAGAGTAGTTAAGGCTAAGTTAGGAATGGATGCCGGAATTATTGGGGCAGGATATCTGGTTAGAGAAAGGTTAAAGGGATGAAGATTTTTATTGATACTGCTAATGTTAAAGAGATAAAAGAAGCCAGTAGCCTTGGTTTAATTGATGGAGTAACCACTAATCCGACGTTAATGGCTAAAGAAGGGCGTGACCCAGGGCTGGTATTAAGAGAGATCTGTGCTTTGGTTAGCGGCCCGGTGAGCGCAGAAGTAATTGCCTTAGAGTCTGCGGATATGGTTAATGAAGCGCGTCAATTAGTAAAACTGGCTAAGAACATTGTTGTCAAAATTCCGCTTACGAAAGAGGGATTAAAAGCAGTAAAGATCTTGGCGGCGGAAGGAATTAAAACTAATGTTACGCTTTGTTTTTCTGCCGCACAGGCATTATTAGTGGCTAAGAGCGGAGCTACATATGTATCGCCTTTTATCGGTAGGTTGGATGATTTTGCTCAGGAGGGGATGAATCTAATCGGTGAGATAAAAAAAATTTATACAAATTATAATTTTAAAACTCAAATTATCGTTGCTTCCGTGCGTAACCCTCTGCATGTAGTTAACGCCGCTTTAATCGGAGCGGATATTGCGACCATTCCTTATGCTGTAATTGAGCAGTTAATTAAGCACCCTTTAACCGATATTGGGATAAACAGGTTTCTGGAAGATTATAAGAAAATTTCTTTAAGTAAATAATGATATATAAATTTAAAAATTTCCATCCGTTTAATTCGATAATCTTTGGTCTGATATTGGTTTTTGTTTTATGGGTTAACCTTGTTTCTGCCCAAGCCGCTAAAGAATCACCAATGGTGATTAATGGTGATAATGTAGAGTACTCTGCGGATAACAAAGAAGTGGTGGCGACCGGTAATATTGAAGTTATTTATAAGGGCACCAAGCTAACTTGTAATAGGTTAAAGGTTAATATGCAGACAAAAGAAGGCTTGGCTGAGGGTAATGCTAGAATCCAGGACGACAAGGGGGTGGTTACCGGAGAAAAGATTATCTATAATTTTGCGAATAAAACCGGGATTATCTCTAATGCTGATTTTCGCGCTAATCCCTATTTTGGCAAAGCAAAAAAAGTTGAAAAGTTAAGTGAGAGTGAATTTGTGGCTAAGAGAGGCTATTTTACTACTTGTAGTTTAGACCATCCACATTATCGTTTTGCCGCAAAGAAGATTAGTGTATTCCCGCAAGATAAAATGTTAGCCCAGCAAGCTACGCTTTATCTGGGCACGGTACCGTTATTCTATCTTCCACAATTTAACTATTCAATGAAAGAGCCGATTATGCATGTACAGGTTGAGCCGGGTACACGTAAGGATTGGGGCCCGTATCTTTTGAGTGCTTGGCGTTATAATATTACGGACAATGTGAATGGTTTGGCTTTTCTGGATTATCGCAATAAATTAGGATTAGCAGAAGGTTTCGAACTAAATTATATAAAAACCCCAGTTGGCAAAGGCGATTTTAAATTTTATTATACGAATGAAAAACCTGCTGATCAACCAAAAGGAGCGCCAACGGAGTTTCAGCGTTATTTTATGCGTTGGCGCCATAAGTGGAATATTGATGAGCGCACGAATGTTACTGCGGAATTCTTTAAGATTACCGATAAAAGAAGAAAGAATGACCCAAACTACCCGAGTAGTCGTAATTTCCTGCAAGATTATTTCTTTCGCGAATACGAAAAAGATGTCCAACCATTAAGTTACGCATTATTTCATCACGCTTTTAATTATTCCAGTTTGGATCTGCTTCTGCAAGTGCGCACTAATCATTGGTTTAACCAAGTAGAAAAAAAGCCGGAGATAAATTACAATCTGCCAAGTTTACAGCTAGGAGAAAGCCCGCTTTATTTTGAAAGTATAAACCAATTAGGCACTTATAACGTAAAGGGGAATGCGCAGGGTAATGATTTAACCGATACCCGGCTGGATACTAAAAATACGGTTTCTCTACCCACCAAAATTGCTTTTATTCAATTTAGACCTTTTGTTTCCAGCCGTCAGACTTTTTATGATAAAGGCGCAAATGGCCAGAGCGGAATTATACGTACAATTTTTTATAGCGGCGCGGATATGAGTACTAAGTTTTACCGTATTTTTGATGCCAAAACAAACTTTCTTGGTTTAGATATTAATGGTTTACGCCACATTATTACTCCTACGGTGGGGTATTTGTATACACATCCGCCTACTATTCCCAATAGTAATATAAAACAGATTGATAGCGTGGATTCTATAAATCGCGGCAACACTGCTGCTTTAAGTTTATCCAATAAATTACAAACTAAGCGTAGTGGACAAAGCGTGGATTTGGTGGATTTTTTGATCACCACTAATGTTGTGCTCGATCCTAAAACAGGAGATAACGCATTTCTTACTCCCCGCGCAGGAGAGAGCTTGAAAGATAATTTTTCGGATATTCTCTTTAAATTAAAAATATTACCATATTCCTGGATGAGATTTGAATCTGACGCTACTTTTGCGCATGCAGATCATACGAGTGCGAATTATAATAAATTTTCACTAGCTAGTTATGACCTAAATTTTGATTTGGGCAAAAATGGCTCATTTTCTCTTGGCCAGCGTTATGAAAGAAAAGGTAAGAATGAAGTTACTCTTGGGTATAATTTTCGTCTGAGCCCCAAGTGGAAATTTGGTATTTATGAACGGTATAACTTTAAGAAGTCTAGTTCTCTTGAGAGAGGCTTCCAGGAGCAGGAGTATACTTTAACCCGTGATTTGCACTGTTGGGAATTGGATATTACCCTGAACAAAAAAGAAATTTCCGGTACCACCATATTCTTTACTTTTAGGCTTAAGGCCTTCCCTGAGAATGAATTTGGATTTGATCAGGCGATGACTAAGAAGAAGTCCGGTACACAATAAAATTACTAGAACCAAAAGAGGTGCTTAAATGAATATATCAATTATTGGGTCTGGTTATGTGGGTTTAGTTTCCGGGGCTTGTTTTGCCCAGCTCGGTAACCAGGTTATTTGCGCGGATAATGATGCCAAAAAAATTAGCAATCTTAAAAAAGGTATTATTCCTATCTTTGAACCAGGATTAGAAGAGCTGATTGTGAGTAATTTAAAGAAGAAACGGCTTAAATTCACCTCTAACATAACTGAGGCAGTAAAGTCAAGTGAAGTAATTTTTATTGCCGTAGGCACTCCGGCGTTGGAAAATGGAGAAGCGGATTTAACCGGAGTAGAGCATGTGGCGCGCTCGATCGCTGTGAATATGGATGGTTATCGGCTGATTGTGGAAAAATCTACTGTTCCGGTAGAGACCTGCGCCTGGATTAAGAAGACTGTGGCTACTTACATTAAAAAGAAACATAAATTTGATGTAGTTTCTAACCCGGAGTTTTTGCGCGAGGGTTCAGCGATAAATGATTTTAATCATCCTGACCGGATTGTTTTGGGCTTAGAGACTCCTAAGGCCAAGCGGATAATGACGAGTTTATATCAGCCTTTAAATCGGCCGATTTTGGTGACGAATATAAAATCCGCGGAACTGATTAAGCATGCCTCTAATGCCTTCCTGGCGACTAAGATTTCATTTATCAATGCGATTGCCCGTATTTGCGATAAGGTGGGCGCGGATGTTAAAGAGGTGGCTTGCGGCATGGGTTTAGATAATCGTATCGGCCGCAATTTTTTGCACGCTGGAATTGGTTATGGCGGTTCTTGTTTTCCTAAAGACCTGGAGGCCTTTATTACGATTGCTGAGAAATTAGGTTATGATTTTAGAATCCTTAAAGCCGTAAGAAATACCAATCAGGAGCAGAAGGTTTTTGTTTTACAGAAAATTAAAGATGCCTTGTGGATTATTCGAAATAAAACGATTGCTGTTTTAGGCTTGTCCTTTAAACCGGACACCGATGATTTAAGAAATTCTCCGGGTATTGATTTGATCAACGCGTTAATTCAGGAAGGCGCAAAAATCAAGGTCTATGACCCTCAATCCATGGAAAAGGCCAGAAAAATCCTGAAAAATGTTATTTTTTGTAAAGATGCGTATCAAACTGCCGAAGGCGCCGATTGCCTTATCCTGGCCACCGAATGGAATGAATTTAAAGAGTTGGATTTTATAAGATTGAAAAAAAAGTTAAAACGCGCGCTGATTGTTGACGGCAGGAATATTTATGATCCTAAATTGCTTAGGGGTTTGGGCTTTACCTATATCGGAGTGGGAAGAGGAAATGAATAAAATTTTATTGAATTTAGATAAAAAAATAAAAAATAAACAGATAAAAATTGCCGTAGTTGGTTTGGGTTATGTTGGATTTCCTCTGGCTTTAGAATTTGTCAAAAAAAAGGTTAAGGTAGTGGGAATTGAAATTGATACTCATCGTCTGAAATCTATTGCTCAGCGCAAATCTTATATCAGTGATATAAGTAATCATGAGTTAACCGCGATGTTATCGAGCGGATATTTTAAGGCGAGCAGGAGTTTTGCGGATATTGCGCAAGCCGATTGTGTTTTAATCTGTGTTCCTACTCCTTTGAAAGGAAAATATCTTCCGGATATTTCTTTTATCAGGAATGCCGTTAGTCAGGTTGCTTTGCATCTAAAAAATGGCGCGTTAGTAATTTTAGAGAGTACGACCTATCCCGGGACAACCGAAGAAGAAATTTTACCGATTTTTCAAAATCTCGGGTTTAGGCATGCCAAAGATTTCTACCTTTGTTTTTCACCGGAAAGAATTGATCCGGGTAATAAGAAATTTCCCGTGCATAAGATCCCCAAGGTTATTGGCGGGCTTACTCCTTTAGCCACGCAACTGGCAATGGCAGTTTACCGGATTATCATTAAGCAGGTTGTCCCGGTAAGCAGTTGTCGGGCCGCCGAAACTGTGAAGCTACTGGAGAATACCTTCCGCTTAATTAATATCGGTTTGATTGATGAGCTATCGATGATGGCGCATCAGATGAAAATTGATATCTGGGAGGTTGTCCAAGCCGCCAGCACTAAGCCCTTTGGTTTTATGCCTTTTTATCCCGGCCCAGGCGTGGGTGGCCACTGCATTCCAAAAGACCCTTTGTATTTGCATTGGAAGGCCAAGAGTTTTGGTTTTCATTCGCGCTTTATTAAACTGGCTTCTCATGTCATAAATTATATGCCTGAATATATCGTCAAAAGGATTAAAGAGGCTTTTGCGCGCAGGGGAAAAAAACTAAAGGGTGCGAAAATATTAGTGATTGGGGTAACTTATAAAAAAGATATTAAAGATTTACGTAAATCACCGAGCATTGATGTAATCAATAGCCTAAAAAGACAAGGTGTTAAAATCTCCTATGCGGATCCACTGATACCATATCTTAAGCTTGAAGGGCTGGATTTAAAATCCGTGGGTTTAAGTGCTAATAAAATTAAAGAATTCGATTGTTGTCTTATTGCTACGGACCATACCAAAGTTAATTATGCTGCTTTATTAAAAAATGCAAAATTTATTTTTGATTCCAGGAATGTTTATCAAGGAAATCATACAGAAAAGGTGGAGAGGCTATGAGCAGGTTTTTGGTTACTGGTGGGGCGGGTTTTATTGGTTCGCATATTGTGGAGGCATTGGTTAAACAAGGCCAAGATGTGCGGATTTTGGATAATTTTTCCAGTGGAAAAATGCGCAATCTTAAGGGTTTAGAAAAAAAGATTGACTTAGTTAAGGGGGATATTTGTTCAGCGACGACTTGTATTAAAGCAACCAAACACATGGATTTTGTTTTACATCAGGCGGCCTTAAGGAGCGTGCCTAAAAGCATGGTTGAGCCACATGCCTATAATCGTGTCAATATTGATGGAACACTTAATATGCTCGAGGCTTCCCGGCAGAATAAGGTAAAACGTTTTGTTTTTGCCTCATCTAGTTCTGTTTATGGAGAAGTAAACGATTACCCGGAAAAGGAAAACTTTATTCCTAGCCCGATCTCACCTTATGCCCTAAGTAAATTAACCGGTGAATATTATTGTAAGATATTCAGTTTGCATTATGGCTTACCTACAGTTGCCTTACGCTATTTTAATGTCTTTGGGCCGCGCCAAGCCCTGGATGATGATTATGCGGTAGTCATCCCTAAGTTTATTAATTGTTTACTTAAGAATCAGCCTCCTCCGATCTTTGGTAATGGCCGGCAGTCTCGAGATTTTACATTTGTACAGAATGTGGTGAGCGCCAATTTACTTGCCGTCGCAGCCGGTAAAGTTAAATATGGAGTTTTTAATATTGCCGGAGGCAAAGATACCTCGGTTCTGAATTTAGTTAAAATTCTAAATCAGATTCTAAGCAAAGATATTCCTCCCAGGTTACTCCCCAAGCGGCCCGGGGATGTATTTAGAACATTAGCGGATATTAGAAAAGCCGCTCAGTTATTAAATTTTAAACCGAAAGTTAATTTTATTGATGGATTAAAAATTACGGTTAATTTTTGGAAAGAAAATGCCTAAGCAGACTGTTTTGATTACCGGAGGCGCGGGTTTTATTGGCTCGCATTTATGCCTTAAGCTGCTGTCGAGCAATTATAAAGTCATTTGCCTGGATAATTTTATTACCGGTAGTCGGGATAATCTAAAAACCTTTATCCGAAATAAAAATTTTCGTTTAGAGGTCTGTAATGTTTCAAATTATATTGATATTCCCGGTAAAATAGACTATGTTTTACACTGCGCTTCATTAGCGTCTCCGAAGGATTATTTAGATTTTCCGATTCAGACTTTAAAGGTGGGCTCTTTAGGTACGCATAATGCTTTAGGCTTAGCTAAAAAGAAAAAAGCTGTTTTTATGCTTTTTTCTACATCAGAAGTTTATGGAGATCCTCTGGAGCATCCCCAAAAAGAAAGCTATTGGGGTCATGTGAACCCTGTTGGGGTGCGTGGCTGCTATGATGAATCTAAGCGGTTTGCCGAGGCGATCACGATGGCCTATTACCGTGTGCACAAATTGGATACCAAGATTGTGCGTATTTTTAATACCTATGGGCCAAGAATGCGTCATAATGATGGCCGGGTGGTGCCTAATTTTATTGATCAGGCTCTAAAAGGTAAGGCGCTAACGGTTTATGGAGGAGGCCAACAGACGAGAAGTTTCTGTTATATTGATGATTTAGTTGATGGTATATTGCGTTTAATGCTCTCTGATCAAAATTTACCGATTAACTTGGGCAATCCTCATGAGTTTACTATTCTACAATTGGTAAAAATAGTTTTAAAATTAACTGGTTCTAAAAGTAGAGTTGTCTTTAGAAAATTACCCCAAGATGATCCCCAACAGCGCCAGCCGGATATCACTAAAGCTAAGAAACTTCTTGCTTGGGAACCGATGGTCTCCCTAGAGGATGGGTTAGAGCGTACCATATCCTGGTTCAGAAGATAAATTTAGGCCCCTTTCCTTGACAATGCCATCGGGTATATGTTATACTTCTTGATAAATTTAAATTTAGCCTGCTTAAGGCAGGTAAGCGCTTTAATCGTTTAGAAAGAGGTAAATATTATGATTCTAGAGATAATCGCAAAGTTTAATTTTTTGGATTATATTATTCTAATTGTTTTATTTAGAATATGTTACATTGCTGCTAAAATGGGCCTACCCGTTGAGATCTTCAAATTCTCAGGAGCAATGTTTTCTATCTATATCGCGTTACATTATTACACCACTCTTTCGAATCTTATTCAGAGCCGTTTTATGCCTAAAGAGATGTCTTTAGGGTTTATGGATTTTATAATTTTTCTTTTTTTAATTATATTAGGGTATTTATGTTTTGTAGTCTTGCGCAGCGTCCTTTCCCGTTTTATACAATTGAATGCTGTTCCTAAAATTAGTCAATGTTTAGGATTAATTTTAGGCATCGGGCGGGGTTTTCTGGTTATCGGTTTGTTATCTTTTACTTTGGTTATTTCTAACATTACTTATCTTAACAATTCGGTAAAACACTCTTATTTGGGCAGTAAGGCTTTTGTAATTCTACCTCAGACATACGGTTGGCTTTGGAATAATATTTTTTCTAAGTTTTCCACTCAAGAAAAATTTAATCCCGCCGTTACGCAAGTCACGGAGAAATTTAAACACAAATGAAATTAATTAATTTTTATAACCAGGTAGTGAATTTTGGCCGTTTAGCTGACCCGCGTAAGGATAAGCAGAGAATAAAATCATTCCCAGATTCGGCAATTCTTTTTGGTAAGCCTAATTTAGAGATTAAGAAGATTATGGTGGGCATTGATATTGAAGTGGCGGAGCTCCTGCTGGCGGATCGCATTCGCCAAAGGGAAGGATTGGATTTGGTAATTGCGCATCATCCTGAAGGAAAAGCCTACGCAGGTCTGCCTGAGGTAATGCGGCTACAGATTGATCTTTTAACTCAAGCTGGAGTTGCGCAGAAGACGGCTACCAAGTTACTACAAGAGCGGATGGCACAAGTAGAACGTAGGGTATTGCCGCAGAATCATACTCGGCCGGTGGATGCGGCCAGATTATTGAATATGCCCTTTATGAATATGCACACACCAGCAGATAATCACGTATATAGGTATTTAGAGGCTATTTTTAACCAGAAAGCTAACCGGGCGGGGTTGCTCCAGGATGTAGTAAAGATACTGAATACTATACCGGAATATCAGATTGCCCAGAAGTTTAATACTGGACCGCGTATAATTTTAGGTAATCCTAGACGGCCGACAGGTAAAATTTTGTTTGAGATGACCGGAGGGACCGAAGGGTCAGTTGATGTTTTTGATAAATTATATAAGGCTGGGGTAAGAACTTTAATCTCGATGCATTTAAGTGAAGAACATTTTAAAAAGGTTAAAAATGCTAATTTAAATGTGGTTATTGCCGGGCATATATCAAGCGATACCCTGGGGTTAAACCTACTTTTGGATAAGATCGAGAAATCAGCAAAACAGAATTTTGAAGTTATCGCTTGTTCCGGTTTTACCAGGATAAAGAGAAAGTAAAAATGTCGGGGCGTATTCCTGAAAATTTACTCGAAGACATACTTGGCCGGGTGGATCTCGTTGAGATGATCTCTGGCTATATTCCTTTGAAGAAGGCGGGAAGTAATTTTAAGGCCAACTGTCCGTTTCATCATGAAAAGACTGCTTCTTTTATGGTTTCCCCTGAGCGCCAGATTTATCATTGTTTTGGCTGCGGTGAGTCGGGCAATGCCTTTAAATTTCTTATGCGCCATGAACGGATGGAATTCCCCGAGGCGGTTGAAATATTGGCTAAAAAGTGTGGAGTGAGCCTACCTGATCAGGATAAGCCAGAGTTAGCCAGGGCAGCGAGTTTAAATAGTCAATTGTATAAAGTTAATGAGCTGGCAGTAAATTTTTATGAAAATAATCTCCATAGTGGTAGCCTTGCGTTAAATTATTTGATCAACAGAGGGGTTAAGCTTGGAACGATAAAAGAGTTTCATTTGGGGTTAGCTACTTCTGGCTGGGATAATCTAATTAATTTTTTAAGGAGCAAGAATGTCAGCCTGGCGCTTCTGGAGCAAGCGGGTTTGGTGCTCCCTAAGGAATCGGGCGGTTATTATGATCGTTTCCGTAATCGTATTATTTTTCCTGTTTTTGATCTGCGCAGCCGCATGATCGGATTTGGCGCCAGAGTAATGGATAATAGCTTGCCTAAATATATCAATTCTCCGGAGACGCCGGTTTACGTAAAAGGCAAAAATCTTTTTGGTTTAAATTTATCCAAGGATTTTATACGGGATGCGGATAGCGCCGTAATCGTGGAAGGTTACCTGGATTTTATGATTCCTTATCAAGAGGGGTTAAAAAATATCGTCGCTTCGCAGGGAACTGCGCTTACTTTGGAGCAGATTAAACTGCTTAAGCGTTATACGCATAATGTAGTGATGATCTATGATGGTGACACTGCCGGAGAAATAGCTACCTTAAGGAGCTTAGATCTACTTATTGATGAAGGTATAAATGTAAAAGTTGTTCCTTTGCCTAAAGGGACGGATCCCGATGCATTGGTACGCAGTGAGGGAATTAATACTTTAAAAGATAAGGTCAAAAAAGCGGAAAGCTTTTTTGATTATAAACTGGATGTTTTAAGGAGCCGTTATGATATAAAAGATGCGCACGGTAAAACCAAAATTGCTTCTGAAATGCTCTTAACGATAAATAAATTTGATAATGCTATTCTCAGGGGGGAGTATACTAAAAGATTATCTGAAGTGATGTGTATACCGGAGCAGTATATTCTTGAAGAGCTGGGAAAATTAAAGCCTGCTGATTCCAGATCTGCGGGTCAACCCGTTTCTTCGGCAAAAAAGCAGATTCAGATTAATCCGGCGGAGAAGCTTTTGATTAAATTCATGCTCGAGGAAAAAGAAATGATTGAAAAAATTATGCAGCAGTTATCGCCTGCTGATTTTGCGGATACGCGTACTGCTAAAATTGTTTCCGTAATACAGAATTTGGTTCTGGAGGGTAAAAATATCACTCCCAGCGTACTGATGAATTATTTTAGCGAAGATGATGCTAGTCAATTAGTTTGTGAAACCATGTTTATGCCGGCCCTTGACGACCAGGGCAGAGAAAAAGCGGTTAATGATTGTATAACGCGGATTAAGATTCAAAGAAAAAAAACCCAACGTGAACATCTGCACCTACAGATTAAAAGCGCCCAATCTCTGGGTGATGAGGGGAAATTAAATAGTCTTATTCAAGAATTTCATAATCTTATAAAGAAAGGCGATTAAGTATGAAGAAGAATCCACTGCAGCCGACTAAAGACATGGAAAAGCTGATTGCCCTGGGAAAGCAAAAGGGTTTCTTAACCTATGATGAAGTTAATGATTTATTACCGGAAGATCTTTCCAGTACGGTAGCCATTGATCATCTTTTTGAATTACTGGGTAATGAAGATATCCAAGTGGTTGAGGGTGAAGCTGACGCGGGTTTATCGGCAAACCGGGTTTCACAACAGGATAAGCAAAATTTAGTACAGCAACGGGAAGAGTTGCTCACCGAACAACTCAAAAGTGAAGAACGGTTTATGCCTTTGGACGACCCAGTAAAAATGTATTTAAAACAAATGGGGTCGATTTCTCTGCTTAGCCGGGAAAATGAAATTGAGTTAGCCAAGAAGATTGAGGATGCCGAAGATAAATTTAAACGTGCTGTTTTAGTAACTAAATTCGCACGGAACGAAATTTTAGTGGTGGCGGCTAATATCTTAGAAGATAAAATTAATATCGAGGAGGTAGTTAAAGAAGATATCCGGATAAAAAAAAGCAGCGTGATCGGTAGATTTAAGCGGCTTTTAGTTAAAATTAAACAAACGCGTAGTGACAGCAATGCGATAAATTTAATCTTGCAGCTTAATTTTACTACTTCCGTAATTGAAGCGGCGGTACGCAAGTTAAATCCTTTGCTACGGGAGTTAGAGCACCTCAAACGTTTAAGCAAGAGAGATAATTTGCGCAGTCGCCAAATACTTAAAATACTGGCGCAGCCGTATAACAAAATTAAAGAGCAGATGAAGTTAGTGAAGACCGCTCATCTTAAGTTTAGCCGTACGAAAAAGAAATTAGTTGAAGCAAATTTGCGTCTGGTAGTAAGTATTGCAAAAAAATATACTAATCGCGGGCTTTCTTTTTTGGATTTAATCCAGGAAGGCAATATCGGACTGATGCGGGCTGTAGAAAAATTCGAATATAAGCGTGGCTATAAGTTCTCCACTTACGCCACCTGGTGGATTCGTCAGGCGATTACCCGTTCGATTGCGGATCAAGCCCGCACGATTAGAATACCCGTACATATGACCGAAACGATCAACAAAATAATTCGTTTTTCTAGGGTTTTTGTCCAGAAAAACGGCCGGGAACCGACGCCGGAAGAGATTGCAGCTAAAATGCGTTTTCCGCAGGGCAAGATTAAATCTATATTAAAGATTGCCCAGGAACCCATATCATTACAGATGCCGATCGGCGATGAAGGGGATACGCATTTTGGAGATTTTATCCAGGATAAAAAAGCTGTTTCTCCGGCGAACGAAACTGTGCGGTCAATGTTAAAAGATGAAATGAATTCTGCTTTAGGTACGTTAACGGAAAGAGAAAAAAAGATTCTGGTTTTACGTTTTGGCATCCAAGATGGTTCTGCGCGTACCTTAGAAGAGGTAGGCAATGTTTTTAAGGTTACCCGTGAAAGAGTCAGGCAAATTGAGGCCAAGGCTTTAAAGAAACTTAGGCATCCGTCGCGTTCACGACGCTTGCGCACTTTTATGGACATGACTTTGGCACACCAGAGGGAATATTAGATTATAAAAAAAGAGGTTTAGGAATGACTTGTTTAAAAATAAGTCTAGGACAGCTTCTTATATTTAAGGGGCTGTTTTTTTGTTTATTAATTAACAGCTAATAATTGAATATGCAAGATCCCAAGCAAAATAATTTCGAAACTACACTTGGCCTGCTGCGTAAAGTAGAGTTCCAGCAGAGAGCAATTTTGGATAATATTCCGGATATTGCCTGGCTTAAAGATGTCCAAGGTAAATTTATTGCGGTTAATGAACCTTTTGCCAAGGCCTGTGGTTTTAGAATTGAGGAAATTATTGGTAAGACTGATTTGGATATTTGGCCAAAAGAGTTGGCTTTAAGTTATCGTGCTGATGACCAAGAAGTAATGGATAGTAAAAAACGTAAATGTGTTCAGGAGAGGTTAATCTATCAAAAGGGCGGAGAACAGTGGATTGAAACGATTAAGACTCCTTTTTTTGATGATCATGGCAAGGTAATCGGCACCACTGGAATCGCCAGAAATATTACCCTGCATAAAAACGAGGCCGAAAGGCTAAAAGAAATTCGCGCAGAACTTGAGCTTCGAGTTAAGGTTAGGACTACGGAGTTGGTTAGTGCTAACGAAGCGCTACGAAAAGAAATCAGCGAGCGCAAAAAAATCGACGAGGAAATGCAACAGTTGTTGTCATTACAGAATGCAACGCTGGAGGCATCTCGGGATGGTATTCTGGTTGTGAATTTTAATGGAAAAATTGTTAGCAATAATCGAAAATTTCTCCAACTCTGGAATATCCCTGACGATTTAATTTTAACTAGGGACGATCAGAAACTACTAGAATACGTTTTAGATCAACTAGTAGACTCTAAATCTTTTATTAATGAGGTGCAGCGACTATATAATAATCCTAAAGAAGAATCTTGCGATATGCTGATGTTTAAGGATGGCCGCTTGTTTGAGAGGTTCTCCATGCCGCAAAAGATTAAAAATAAGATTGTGGGTCGAGTGTGGAGTTTTCGCGATGTTACGCAAAATAAAAAATATGAAAATGAATTAAAGATTTACCATGAAAAGTTAGAGGTGTTGGTTCAACAACGAACACAATTATTAGAGGTGGAGATTGCCACTAGAAGAGAGGCGGAGGAAAAGGCCAATATTTTGTATCAACAGTTAGAGTTTATCCTTGGAGCAACTAAAACTGGGTTGGATATTATTGATCAGGATTTTAATCTACGCTATGTAGATCCGGAGTGGGCGCGTAATTATGGTGATTGGAAGGGCAAAAAATGTTTCCAGTACTTTATGGATCGTAATAGCTTTTGTCTTAATTGTGCTATCCAGGAGGCTTTTAGAACAAAAAAAGTTGTGGTGAGCGAAGAAATTTTAGTGAAAGAGGGTAACCGGTTAATCCAGGTTACTTCCATGCCTTACCAGGATAAAAATGGCGAATGGTTGGTGGCTGAGGTAAATGTAGATATAACCCAAAAAAAGAAGATTGACGAAGAGCTTAATCGTTATCGTAATCACTTAGAGCAACTGGTTGATAATCGTACGCGTGATCTTTTAGAGGAGACTATCAGATACAAAAATTCTGAATTCGAAAAAAGTAAAATAAACCGCGAGTTACTTAAAACCAATAAAAAATTTAAAAGTATTTCACTGATTGACGTACATACCGGGCTGTATAACTATCGTTATTTGCAAGAGGAAATTGAGGTTGAATTCCATCAGGCCAGAAGGTATGCTCAAAATTTAACCGTAATTATGCTGGATATCGATTATTTCAAATCGATCAATGATGTTTATGGAATTGCTTTTGGAGATTTAGTTTTAAAACAGTTAGCCAAACAGCTTAAACGCATGGTGCGGCGTTATGATATCCTTATCCGCTATAGCGGTGAGGAGTTTATCATTATTTCTCCCCGCTTAAACCGTAGCGCTGGCTTTCTTATGGCACAGAGGTTGTTAGATGCTTTGAATTATATCAACTTTGGAAATAAGAAACATAAGGTAAAATTAAAAATTAGTTTTTCCGTGGTTTCTTTTCCCGATGATCGGGCCAAAAATGGAATGGATTTAGTTAATCTGGCTGACCGATTATTGAATAAGGCCAAAGAAGGCGGAGGTAATCGCGCTTATTCTTCTTTAGATGTTAAAAATCCGTTCAGTAAAGGGATAGAAAAGATTTCTAAAGTAGTCGGGGTAAGAACTTTAAAAAATACGATTAATAAACTAAATAAACAGTCAAAACAGGGTTTAAGTGAATCAATCTTTGCTTTTGCTAAAACTCTGGAGTTAAAAGATCATTATACCGGTGAACATGTTAAAAACACGGTGTACTTTGCCATCGGAATAGCTAAAGAATTAAACTTATCTAGAGAAGATGTGGAATTAATTAAGCAGGCGGCAATGCTGCATGATTTAGGAAAAATTGGTATCAGCGAAAACATTTTACTTAAAAAAGGCAGACTTAATAAAAAGGAGTTTGCTGAGATTAAAAAACATCCTCAAATTGGCGCGGATATTATCCGGCCGATTCAGTTTTTACATGATCTCATTCCGTTTATTTTCTATCATCATGAACGTTGGGATGGTAAAGGTTATCCTACCGGAATAAAGGGAGAGGATATTCCGGTAGGTGCCAGGATAATTGCGATTGCTGATGTATATCAAGCCCTGATTAGCGATCGGCCATACCATAAGGCATTTACCAAAAATGCGGCAATAGATATAATCCGAAAATCTTCTGGAACTCAATTTGACCCTCGTATTGTGAGCGCCTTTCTCAAGGTTGTGGGTAAATAAAAGTAACCTATTTCATCTTAATTTAAATAAGTTTTAATTTGCTAAAAATGCCTAAAAATAGTAATATAAAGCATTGTTTTGGAAGCGATTTGGCGATCTAAATTTGAGCAAATTTAGTTGATCTAAATTTATCAAACTTTTGCATAAATGAAAATATTAGGTATTTCATGTTTTTATCATGATAGCGCGGCTTGTATAGTGAGCGATGGTGAAATTATGGCTGCTGTGCAAGAGGAACGTTTTACGCGCAAAAAACATGACGCGAGTTTTCCTATAAACGCTATTCGTTATTGCCTCAAAGAGGCAGGGATTAGCGTGAAAGATCTAGATCTTGTTGCATTTTACGATAAGCCTTTTATTAAGTTTGAGCGTATCTTAGAAACCGCGCTTAGTTATGCCCCAAGTGGAATAAGCCAATTCATCCAAGCGATTCCTGTTTGGCTGAAACAGAAACTGTGGGCTCTAGAGATAATCAGAAAAGATTTAGCTTTTAATGGGAAAATTGTTTTTACTGAGCATCATGAAGCCCATGCTGCAAGTGCTTTTTATCCTTCTCCTTTTGTAGAAGCCGCGATATTAACTATAGATGGAGTAGGCGAGTGGGAGACGGCCAGCTTTGGTGTTGGTAAAGGCAATCACTTAGATATTCAGCAGTATCTCCGATTTCCAAATTCATTAGGTTTACTATATTCGGCGTTTACCTATTACGCGGGTTTTAAAGTAAATTCTGGAGAGTATAAGCTTATGGGGTTAGCTCCTTATGGCCGGCCGCTATATAAAGATATCATTCTTAAGGAGCTGATTGATTTAAAAGATGATGGTTCTTTTAAGATGAATATGAAATATTTTGGGTTTTGTAATAGTTTGCGCATGACAAATTCGCGTTTTAACCGTTTATTTGGTTTCCCACCCAGAAAGCCAGAGACAAAAATAACGCAAAAGTTTATGGATATGGCTGCTTCTATTCAGGAAGTAACAGAGGAAATTATGCTTAAGATGGCTGGGCATATTCATAAAGTTACTGGTCAAGATAAGTTATGCCTTGCCGGAGGAGTGGCTTTAAATTGCGTAGGTAATGGCCGCATCTTGCGGGAAGGCCCATTTAAGGATATCTGGATACAACCAGCAAGTGGAGACGCCGGTGGTGCGTTAGGCGCAGCGCTTCTAGTTTGGCACAAGTATTTGGATAATCACCGCTTTACTGATGGAGTTAATGATTCACAAAAAGCTTCTTTGCTTGGCCCATCTTATAGTGATAATTATATTGAAAACTTTTTAAAGAAGCAGAGTATTCCTTATCGGCGCTTAGATTATAATGATATTGTAGAAAAAGTTTCTAATTTTATTATTGCGGGCAAGGTTATTGGATGGTTTCAAGGGCGTATAGAGTTTGGGCCGCGAGCCTTAGGTGCAAGAAGCATTATTGGTGATGCGCGTAATCCAGATATGCAATCTAAAATGAATATTAAGATAAAGCATCGCGAGTCTTTCCGGCCGTTTGCTCCGACGATCTTAAAGGAAGAAGTTTCACATTGGTTTGAATTAGACAAAGAAAGCCCTTATATGCTTTTAGTGGCCTGCGTAAAAAATGATAAAAGGCTAGAAGTTTCAGGTGATTTTAGTGGGTTTGATAAGCTAAAAACTGTGCGTTCATTGATTCCTGCGGTAACCCACGTAGATTATTCTGCCCGGGTGCAAACAATAAAAAAAACTGATCACCCACTTTATTATGATCTGCTTCAATCATTTTTCAAGAAGACAGGTTGCCCGGTGATCATAAATACATCTTTTAACGAGAGGGGAGAACCTTTAGTTTTAACCCCTCAAGATGCCTATAAATGTTTTATGCGTACAGAGATTGATTATTTAATTTTAGGAAATTTCTTAATCGATAAATTAGATCAGCCGGGAACAAATAAAGATCTCTCTGAGCAAAGTGAATTTGAATTAGACTAAAATGGATAAACTTAAACTGGATAAAATAACTTTAAAACGCTTTGGGTTAACGATGGGGTGGGTTTTTTTAGCTTTTTGGGGTTTATTTTTCCTTAAGCAGAAATATGCTGTTGCGGGAAATAATCTTTTAGTTTCCTGCGTATTTTTTATAGTGGGATTAGTGCTTCCCGTTTTATTAAAGCCGATATATGTAATTTGGATGGGGTTTGCTTTTATCTTAGGTTGGATCAATACAAGAATCATCTTAATTATTTTGTTTTATTTAGTTTTCACACCGCTAGGCTTACTGATGCGTTTATTTAAGATTGATCTATTGAAAAGAAAAAAAAGTGACTCAACGTATTGGAAGAAGAAAGAGAAACTGGATTTTAACATTTCGAACTACGAGAGGAGATTTTAGGTTGATGAGTAAATTAAGCTTGTTAAAGGAATTTTGGGATTTCTTGAGCGTAAGAAAAAAATGGTGGTTAGCACCAATAATCGGAATGCTTCTATTGCTGGGGGCGCTTATTTTTTTTACGCAAAGTAGTGCGGTTGCGCCATTTATCTATACATTATTTTAAGGTATATAAGGTTTTATGATCTTAGGATAAGAGTCAGTTTTCTGTGCATGAACATGTTTGGAATGTTTTTTTTGAGGGTAAAGAGATATAAGTTTTAGCTTGCCAAAAATACCTAAAAATAGTAATATATAGTATTATTTTAGAAACGATTTTGCATTAGCAAAACTGTGGACTCAGGGTCAAATTAGGTAACACTCGGAGTCAAAATTTACTGCGTAAATTTTTAGGGCCCATAGCTCAGTCGGTTAGAGCAGTTGACTCATAATCAATTGGTCCGGGGTTCGAGTCCCTGTGGGCCCATTAATAAGCTTGTTGGAACACAATTAGAACCCCGGAACAAAAAGGGGTGTGGGGAAAAATTTTCCCCACGTATTCGGGGTAACAGTCCCGATGGAACATCGGGACGCCATAGGGGCAGAGCCCCTTTGGCAATTGGTCCGGGGTTCGAGTCCCTGTGGGCCCAGAATATATTAAGGGCGATTGGCTCAGTTGGTTAGAGCGCCACATTCACATTGTGGATGTCAGAGGTTCGAGTCCTCTATCGCCCATTATTAAAAAATAAATGGTTGATTCGAGTTTTGTCACAATTGATTTTAACGGGAATAGAGCGTCCGCCACTAAAACGTTGGCGGACGGGCGCCAAAGTATTAGTGGCGCCCGCCACATTCACATTGTGGATGTCAGAGGTTCGAGTCCTCTATCGCCCATTATTAAAGGAGAAAATTGGCAAACATAGATTTAAAAACCCAGATTATCAGTTTAGTAAAGTTACAAAAATTGGATAGCGAGATTTACGTTTTAGGAAATGAAAGAGCAGCTGCTCCACAAGAGATCAAGGCTTTAGAAGTAGCTTTTGAACTTAAAAAACAGGATCTCGTGACTTTGGAAAAGAAATCTTTAGATTTACAAATTCAGCGTAAAGAAAAAGAACTCCAACTTGCCACAAATGCTGAAGGGGTAAAAAAACTTACCGGGCAGTTGTTCTCTTTAAAGACGAATAAAGAATTTCAACTTATGCAACAGCAGATTGCAGATGCTAAGGCCGATGGGGAGGTAATTGAAGAAAAAATTTTAATCTCTTTTGAGGAATCGGATGTAATCAAAGCGCAGATTGACTTAGAAAACTCGAAATTAAAGGATGGGGAAAAGATTTTTTTGCAGCAAAAGAAAATGATTGAATCTCGCAGCGAAGAAATAGGCGGCCGGTTAAACCAGCTAGATGCTCAAAGAAAACAGATTATTCCTGAGATCGATCCTAAAATGTTGCAGGAATATGAGAGAATTTTACATAGCCGGGATGGTTTAGCCATGGTTGCGGTCAAAGATAATTCTTGCGGGGGATGCCATATGTTAGTACCACCCCAGGTAATTAATTTGATTAAAATGTACGAACATATTATAACTTGTGAAGTTTGTAACCGCATTTTGTATATTCAAGAATGAGTCATTTAGAAATTTACATTGATGGCGCATCCAAGGGTAACCCGGGGCATAGCGGGGTGGGAATAGTAATTTATCAAGAGGGTTTACGGATTAAGAAGATCTCAAATTATATCGGCACGGCTACGAACAATGTTGCTGAATACACCGCTCTAATTTATGCACTCGAAGAAGCATTATTATTAAAAGCTAAGAGTTTAAAAATTAATACCGATAGCCAGCTTTTAGCCCGGCAGTTAAATAAGATTTATAAAGTTAAACATGCTGGTATTATAAATCTATATAATCGAGCGGTGCATCTTTTAACGGGTTTTGAAAAAGTTTTAATTAAACATATACCTCGAGAAGAGAACAGTTTGGCGGATAAATTGGCAACTGAAGCAGTTAAAGTAGCATTAGGGAAATCTTTGATATAAGCAGGCAGAAGGTGGCTGCCCGTTATTAATTTAATAACGGGAGGAAAGTCCGGGCTCCAGAGGATAACGTAATGGGTAACCCCCATCCCGTATATATAATGTATACGGAGGATTTCCGCCACAAATCGTGGTGGACTCGCCAATTTTTTTGGCGGGAGAGCCACAGAGACGAGTATCCGCGCAAGTGGAGAGGTGAAACGCGGCAATCTCTACGTGGAGCAAAGTAGAATAGGAGATGAGTGCTGATCCAGCGCGTTTCCCGTTTTAGGCGGGAAGAAATCTCGGGTAAACTGCTAAAGTTACCGTGGTAACGCGGGAATTGAGAGGAATAGCCACTAATTGATGTGCAGGCAGGCATCAAGACAGAACCCGGCTTATTCTGCTTGCTTTAAATAAAAAGTAAAATAGGGAAAAATGAGGAGGAGTTATGTCAGGTCATTCTAAATGGAAGACAAATAAAGGTAAAAAAGGTATTGCCGATGCTAAACGCGGCGCTACTTTTACTAAGATTATTAAAGAATTAGTGGTCGTTGCCAGGGATGGCGGAGGAAATCCTGATTCTAATCCCCGGTTGCGGGCCATAATGGAAAAGGCTAAAAAAGCAAATATGCCGTCGGATAATGTAAAAATGGCCATTAAACGAGGAACCGGAGAACTCCCTGGGATCGTTTATGAGGCAGTAATGTATGAAGCTTATGGGCCAGGCGGGGTAGCGATTTTGATTGATTCACTTACGGATAATAAAAATCGTACTACTGCTGAGATACGAAATATTATGTCAAAAAAAGGCGGTAACATGGCCGGGGCCGGTTCGGTAAGCTGGATGTTTACGCAAAAAGGTTATGTCTCGGTGTCAAAAGACACTATCAAAGAGGATGAGTTGATGAATATTGTTCTGGATGCCGGAGCTGAAGATATGCAGCATGAAGGTGATGTTTATGAAATTTATACTTCGATTCAGGATTTGGAAAAGGTTAAACAAGCACTCCTGGATAAAAGTATTAAGTGGGTGGATGCGGAATTAACCATGATTCCATCATCAACGGTTAAGGTTACCGGACATGAAGCTAAGCAGGTTTTATCGTTAATAGAAACTCTGGAAGACCATGATGATGTGCAACAGGTATATGCTAATTTTGATATTCCGGATGAGATTTTAGATGAGGTTGCTTCTGAGGAATGATTATCGTCGGGATTGATCCGGCTTTAGCCGTTAGCGGTTACGGTGTTATTCAGGTTAATAAATCAACCCTGACTTTAATTGAGGCGGGGATAATAAAAACTCACGCCAAAGAATCTACCCCTGCGCGGTTGAATAGAATATACCGAGGGGTGCTCAAATTAATTACTGATACTGGAGCGGATTGTTTGGTGCTGGAAAAAATATTTTCTCATTATAAGCATCCGGCTACTGCTTGTATTTTAGGCCAAGCCAGAGGAGTGATTTGTTTGGCAGCCTTTAGCTCAAAGCTGCCTTTTTTTGAATACTCGGCAACGCGCGTTAAGAAAGCGATCGTGGGAAAAGGATTGGCATCTAAAGCTCAGGTGCAAAGAATGGTTACGCATACTTTAGGATTAAAAACTTCTGTTTCTTATTTGGATGTTACTGATGCCTTGGCGTTAGCCATAGCGCATAGTTATATTATGAAAGTAAAATTATGATTTCTCGAATTTCAGGCCGCGTTACGGAAAAAGGATCAAATTATCTAGTTTTGGATTTAAATGGACTAAGTTATGAAGTTTTTATTCCTGCTTGTGTTATGCAGGGGCTGGATAGTGCGCTGGGTTCTAAGGGTGAGATTTCCCTGCTCACCTATCATTATTATCAGGTTGAACAAACCAAGAGCATACCTATTCTAATCGGTTTTCTAAACCAAGTAGAAAAAGATTTTTTCGAGATATTTATTACGGTTTCCGGTATTGGGCCGCGGGCGGCTTTGAAGGCTTTAAATAAGCCCATCTCTTTAATTGCCAAGGCGATTGATGAGGGTGATTTAGTTTCTTTAAAATCACTTCCCGGTATCGGTGAACAAAGAGCTAAAGAAATCGTGGCTAAGCTTCAAAATAAAGTAGGTAAATTCGGCTTGATTCAAGACCGCACAAGTAAACAAAAGATTGCCGATAAAAATATATCTGAAGAAGCTTTAGATGTTTTATTGCAGCTGGAATACAAAAGGAACGAAGCCTTGGAAATGATTAAGAAAGTTTTGGAGATAAATTCTGGAATTAATTCCACGGAAGAATTATTGAATTTAGTCTATAAACAAAAAAAACTTAAGTAGAAAGAAAAATGGAAGAGAATAACTTAAAATCAGTGATTGAAGCTTTAATCTTTGCCTCCGAAAAGCCCATTACCACGGAGCAAATAAAAAAAGTTTTAGATAACTTAGATTCCTTGAGTGTAAACAAGATTATTACGGAATTAAAAAATGATTACCAGGCACAGTCTAGAGGCCTGCGGATAGTTGAGATTGCGGGTGGATTTCAGATGACTACCTGTAGTGATTTTGCTCCGTTCTTAAAAAAACTTTTTAAAAATCGCTATAGCGATAAGTTGTCTAAGCCTGCTTTGGAATCTCTGGCGATTATTGCCTATAAGCAGCCGCTCACTAAAAGCGAGATTGAATCTTTGAGAAATGTAAATGTTGACGGAGTGATGAAAAGCCTGATTGATAAAAATTTAATTCGTATTTGCGGTAGAAAGAAGATTCCTGGCCGCCCATTTGTATATGGCACTACCCGGGAATTTCTGGAGCATTTTGGCTTAAAATCTCTTACCGATCTGCCAAAGATGGAAGATTTTACAGTCTTAGCTCAAGAGAAAGAAGCCCAAGTTGATATTGAGCCAATTACCCAAGGAGATCTGGAGGTTAAAAATGAGTCTGGAAAAATTGCGTAAAAGAATTGATCTGCTTGATCAAAAATTAATTAATTTATTAAATCTACGCGCTGCGGTAACTAAAGATATCGGCAAAATTAAAATTAATAGCGGAAAAAATATTTACGTGCCGGAAAGAGAGATACAGGTATTAAATAGGATTGCTGGTTTAAATAAAGGGCCTTTAAAAAAAAGTGCATTGGAAGCGATTTATCGTGAGGTAATGAGTGCTAGCTTAGCATTGGAAAAACCATTAAAGATTGCTTATCTTGGCCCGCAGGCGAGTTTTACTCATCTCGCCGCGATTAAAAAATTTGGTTCACAGGTTAGTTATGTCGCCTGTAATAGTATTACGGATGTTTTTTCGGAGGTGGAAAAGGGTGGCGCGGATTATGGTGTGGTGCCTATAGAAAATTCAATTGAGGGGGCAGTGAGTTATACTCTGGATGTTTTTGTGGATTCTGAATTAAAGATTTGTTCGCAGATAATCTTAGAAGTAACCCATAATCTACTCGCTAACTGTGCAAAGAACAAGATTCGTAATGTTTATTCGATTCCTCAAGTTTTCGGGCAGTGCCGTATCTGGTTGCAGAAGAATTTACCCAATGCCCAATTGGTGGATGTTTCTAGCACTACGCGCGGCGCAGAAATGGCTAAAAAAGAAAAATCTAGCGCCGCGATTGCTTCGCTTCTGGCTTCTAAGGTTTATGGCCTAAAAGTGTTGGCCAGCGGTATTCAAGACTCTGCGCATAATGTCACCCGCTTTCTGGTGGTGGGTAGAAATATTGCCACCCGTACAGGGAAAGATAAGACAAGTTTGTTTTTTTTGATTAAAGACCGGGTAGGCGCTTTATATGAAATGCTCCTGCCGTTTCGTAAATACGGGGTTAATCTTACTAAAATCGAATCCCGGCCTTCAAAGAAGAAGGCTTGGGAGTATTATTTTTTTGTAGATATTTTGGGTCACCAGGATGATGCTTTAATCAAAAAAGCACTAAAGGAATTAGAGCGTAAGTGTAGTTATTTAAAAATATTAGGTTCTTATCCGATTGGAGAATAAACTAAAAGTGAAAGCATTAATTCGTAAAAGTGTTTTAGGCGTGAATCCTTATCTTCCCGGTAAACCAATCGAGGAAACCAAACGGCAGTTAGGATTAAAAGAGGTGATTAAGTTGGCTTCCAATGAAAATCCATGGGGTCCGTCACCAAAAGCGATAAGTGCGATTAAAAGATCTTTGTCCGGAATTAACCGTTACCCGGATGCTCAAGGATTTTATTTAAAAAAACGTTTGGCTAAATTTTTTGGATTAATTCCAGGAAATTTTGTTTTAGGTAATGGTTCGGATGAGTTGATTGATATAGTGATTAAGACTTTTATGGAGGCGGATGAAAATATTGTTACTTCCGAAGGCACTTTTTTAGAATATGAGATTATTGCCCAAGTTAATGATCGTAAAGTTAAAAAAGCACCATTATGCTATTTTAAATATGATTTGGGGGCAATGTTAAAGCTAGTGGATAAAAAGACAAAGTTGGTTTTTATTGCCAATCCCAATAATCCCACCGGAACCTATGTTAGTAAAAATGAGGTTGCCCAATTTATAAATGCGCTACCGGAAGGAGTGGTGGTTGTTTTTGATGAAGCTTATGATACATTTATCGACGTAGATGATTATCCGGATTCTTTGAGCTATCTAAAAAATAAAAAAAAGATTATTATCCTACGGACATTTTCTAAAGCCTACGGTTTAGCCGGGTTGCGTTTGGGTTACGCGATTGCCGCACCACAGCTAGTAACTTACCTGGAACGCATTCGACAGCCGTTTAATGTTAATCTTTTAGCTCAGGTGGCCGGATTAGCCGCTTTAGAGGATAAAGTTTTTCTAAGCAAAACCCGCCGCCTAACTTTAGAGGGTAAAGATTTTATGTACCAGGAGCTCTCTAGAATGGGTTTAAGATATGTGCCTTCAGTAACAAATTTTATTTTAATCGATGTAGGGCGCAATAGCCAAGAGATATTTAAGGCTTGCCTTAAGTTTGGAGTGATTATCCGGGAAATGCGCCAATATGGCTTGACTAATTTTATCCGTGTAACTATCGGCACCCAAAAAGAAAATAAAAAATTCCTGAGTGTTTTAAGCAAAATTATAAAGGAGTCAAACTAATGATTATTGTTTTAAAACCCGATGCTTCTTTAGAGCAAATTGATCATATTATTGAAAAAGTTAAAGCGCTGGGCTTGACTCCGCATGTCTCCAAGGGCTCAGAAAGAACAATCATCGGTGTTATTGGGCCGGAGGATATATTACGGATTACGCCCTTGGAAGTTTTTGGGGGAGTAGAGAATGTTATTCCGGTATTGGCACCATTTCGGTTAGTTTCTCGGGAGTTTAAAAAAGAAGACTCAGTAATTGATTTAGGTAAGGGTGTAAAAATCGGAGGAAAAGAAGTAGTGATTATGGCTGGTCCATGCACCATTGAAAATATTGATAGTTTATTTGAGATTGCCCGAGAAGTTAAGAAAGCCGGTGCAACTGTACTGCGCGGAGGCGCTTTTAAACCCCGCAGTTCTCCTTATAGTTTTCAAGGTTTGGGTAAGGCCGGCTTGCAAATGCTTAAGCAGGTTGGCAATGAGTTAGATTTAGTTACTGTAAGTGAGGTTATGGATAGTTGTGAGGTGGGTTTAGTTGCCGACTATGTGGATGTTTTGCAAATTGGCTGTCGTAATATGCAGAATTTTAACCTGGTAAAAGAGGTGGGCGCGACTAAAAAGCCCGTGGTTTTAAAACGAGGAATGGCTTCTACGGTTAAAGATATGCTCATGTCTGCGGAATACATATTAAGCGGTGGGAATTTTTCAGTAATTCTTTGCGAGAGAGGGATCCGCACTTTTGAAGATTCTACGCGTAATACTTTAGATATTAGTGCGGTACCGGTAACCAAACAGCTTTCGCATTTACCGATTATCATTGATCCATCGCATGCTGCCGGAAAATGGAACTGGGTACCGGCTTTATCTAAAGCCGCGATTGCCGCCGGAGCCGATGGTTTAATCATTGAAGTGCATAATCATCCGGAAGAAGCAGTTTCTGATGGGGCGCAGTCACTTATTCCAAGCAAATTCCTTGATCTGATGGGTGAACTTAAAGCCGTGGCTAATTCTGTAGGAAGGAAAATTTCATGATTTTGTTTAATAAAATCGTAATTATCGGTACCGGCCTAATCGGAGGATCACTAGGCTTAGCCTTAAAGAAGCAGCATTTAGCCGGTTGTGTTATTGGTTTAAGCCGGCAGCGGAAAAATTCCAGGCGAGCTAAAAAGGTTGGTGCTATTGATGCCATTGGCTCTTCATTGGAGGTAGTGGCAGATGCGGATTTAGTTATTTTAGCCACGCCCATTGATACAATCATTGATCTTGCTGGGAGGATTTCGAATAAATTAAAAAAAGGTTGCATTGTGATTGATGTTGGCAGCAGTAAAGAACGCATTGTCTCTAAATTAAGCGCTCTTATTCCTAATTTTTTAGGTTGCCATCCTTTGGCTGGATCCGAGAAAAGTGGAATTACTAATTTACAAGATGGTATTTTTAAAGGTTCAATTTGCATTATTACTCCTACAGCTAAAACTAATCCTTATGCCTTAAATAAGGTTAAGTTGCTTTGGAATAAACTGGGCGCCAAGATTGTTATTCTTTCCGCAAAAAAGCACGATCAGGCCCTGGCGTTTACTAGCCACTTGCCGCATGCATTAGCCTTTTCGTTAATTAGCGCAATACCGGAGAGATTCTTAAAAATAAGTTCTGGTAGTTTAAGAGATACGACACGAATTTCTAGCTCTGATGCCAATCTCTGGAGTGAAATATTTTTAAGTAATCGTGCTAACTTATTAACTGCCCTATCGATTTTTCAGATAAAACTCACCGCTTTAAAACTTGCCTTAGAAAGTGGGAATAAGAAACCTCTGGTAAGCATTCTTGTATCGGCAAATAAAAAACGAGAAAAATTAAAATGATTATTGCTATTGACGGCCCAGCAGGAGCAGGGAAAAGCACCGTGGCTAAGATTTTGGCGCAAAAGCTGGGTTTTCTTTATATTGATACCGGGGCAATGTATCGGGCTCTGACTTGGAAAGTTTTAGAGAATAATGTGCCAATAAATGATGCGCAAAAAATTATTCAACTGGCTCAGGGGATTAAAATTGACCTGCGCAACAATTCAGATGGATCATTAACGGTTATGCTTGATGGCAAAGATGTTTCATTAGCTATCCGCCAGGCGAGGATTACGCAGTTTGTTTCGGATGTGGCTAAGCTTAAAGAGGTGCGCCAGGTATTGGTGCAGATGCAAAGAGAGTTTGGCCAAAAAGGAGACTGCGTTTTAGACGGCAGGGATATTGGCACGGTTGTTTTTCCATCTGCTGCGAAAAAGTTTTTTATTGATGCTTCCGCAGCTGAGCGGGTCAAGCGACGTTTCGAAGAATTAAAAGTTCTGGGTCAGTCGGTTTCAGAAAATGAAGTAGCTGGCGATTTAGCTAATCGGGATAAAATTGATTCTACCCGAGAGACTTCGCCTTTACGCCAAGCGCCAGATGCAATTTATATTGATACAACGGATTTATCAATAGAACAAGTTGTAGCTAAGATGCTTGGATTTATAAGATAAATGGATAGGACATTACTTAGGAATTTTTCGATTATTGCGCATATTGACCATGGTAAATCTACTTTAGCTGACCGAATATTAGAGATTACCGGAGCGGTTGATCTGCGGCATAAAGGCGATCAACTCCTAGATGATATGGAGCTGGAAAAGGAACGGGGCATTACGATTAAAGCTTCAATGGTTAGGTTGAATTATTTTTCTAAAAAATTTAATCAAGAATATACCTTAAACCTTATTGATACTCCCGGCCACGTAGATTTTACTTATGAAGTATCTAAGTCTTTAGCTGCCTGTGAAGGTGCGGTGTTGGTAGTAGATGCCGGCCAAGGGATTGAAGCACAAACTGTAGCAAATTATTATCTGGCCTTAGAAAACAATCTACAGGTTATCCCGGTAATTAATAAAGTGGATTTAATTTCTGCCGATGTGAGCCGGGTTAAAATGCAGGTAGAGACTGTTTTGGGGTTTAAAGAAGAAGAGATTATCCTGGCTTCCGCCAAAGAAGGTCAGGGAGTGATTGAAATCCTAGACAGGATTATTCAAACGATTCCTAGTCCTGGTGGCCAAATAGAGGGAGCACTTAAAGCTTTAATTTTTGACTGTCGTTTTGATGCTTTTAAAGGAGTAGTAGTTTTTGTAAAAATTATTGATGGGATGATTACTCCTAAAACACAATTGAAAATGTTTCATGCCGGCAAGGTTTACAAAATCGAAGAATTGGGTGTTTTTAAAGACTTGAAATATTCTGCCGTAGATAGTTTGACCTGCGGTGAAGTGGGGTATTTTACCGCTAACATGCGTGATCCTCGGGAGGTAATTATCGGAGACACAATTACCGATCCGAAAAATCCCTGCCAGCAGGCTTTGCCCGGTTACCGCAAGGTTAAACCTTTGGTATTCTGTGGTATTTATCCGGTCAACCCGGCGGATTTTACGGAATTGCGCGATGCCATGGATAAATTAAAGCTTTCTGATGCTTCTTTTGTGTTTGAACCGGAAAATTCCCAGTCTTTTGGAACAGGTTTTCGTTGCGGATTTCTGGGCCTTTTGCATATGGAAATTGTTCAAGAAAGGCTTGAGCGCGAGTATGACTTAAATCTTATTCTTACCGTGCCGAATGTCGTTTATCGCATAAAAACAAAGTCCGGAGAGCTGATAGAAGTAGATACGCCAATGAAGCTTTGTGCATCCGGCGATATTGCCGAAGCGCAAGAGCCATTTGCCAGTTTGCTAATGATTGTGCCGGTTGATTCTATAGAGGCAATTTGCGATTTTACTAAATCTCGCCGAGGAGTATTTGTTTCCAATGAATATTTAGGTGAGGACCGCGTAAAAGTAGTATTTTCGATCCCGCTTTCTGAAATTATTGTGGATTTTTATGATCGCATGAAATCGATTACCCGGGGTTATGGTTCTATGGATTACGAAGTTAAGGAATATCTACCGACAAAAATAGTTAAACTTGACATCTTGTTAAATGGCCAAATTTGCGATGCTTTTTCTTCGCTAATGTTTAAAGAAAAGGCAATGAGCAAAGCGCACTTGCTAGTTTCTAAGCTTAAAGAGTTGATTCCGCGACAACTCTTTGAAGTAACTATTCAGGCCTCAGTAGGCAGTCAGATTCTAGCTTCGGAAAAAGTGCGCTCTGTCGGTAAAAATGCCACCAGTAAGTGTTCCGGTGGCGATATTACCCGTAAGCGCAAACTTTGGGAGACTCAGAAAAAAGGTAAGCAGAGGCTGAAGCAATTTGGCAAAGTACAGATACCACAAGAAGCATTTCTGGAGATATTAAAAATATGAGTTTAAAGAAAAAATCCGTAATCCGTGACTGGATCGAATCAATTATCATTGCTTTTCTGTTGGCTTTAGTCATCCGTGCTTTCTTAGTTCAAGCCTTTAAAATTCCTACCGGGAGCATGCGCATGACTTTAATTGAAGGTGACCTGATTCTGGTAAATAAATTTATTTATGGGGCAAAGATTCCTTTTACCAACTTGCGCCTGCCTGCACTGCGCCAGCCAAAAAGAGGGGATGTGATTGTTTTTATTTACCCGGAAGATAAGAGCAAAGATTTTATTAAAAGGTTGGTCGGGCTTCCCGGTGATTTGGTTGAAATTAAAGGTGGTTCAATTTATATTAATGATAAACCCGCTGCGGAAGCAATTTTTAATCAGATTTATTATTATAACCGAGGCCAATTGGCTTTGCCGGGACAAATGATGGTTGTGCCTGCGGATAGCTATTTTGTTTTAGGTGATAATTCTGCTACTTCTAAAGATAGCCGCTATTGGGGATTTGTACCCAAAAATAATTTACTGGGGAAAGCAATAATTATCTATTGGCCGCTGCAACGTATAAAGTTAATTAAATGAACCCATTCCTGCAGATGGTTCATTTTGACAAAGTTATGAATTCAATAAGCAAGAGAGGAAGAGCTAGATGAACATTGCTAATAAGATTTCTACATTCCGTATCTTAAGTGTTCCATTTTTTATTGCTTGCCTGGTTTATTACGCACCAGAAAAAGTATATTTAAAAAATTTGGCTTTAGCTATATTTGTTTTGGGCGTTATTTCTGATGGTTTAGATGGCTATATCGCCAGAAAGACCAAGATGCAATCAAAAGCAGGATTAATTTTAGATCCGTTGGGTGATAAGCTTTTGTTAATGAGTGCTTTTATATTTTTATCACCAATCTGCCGGTTGGGATTAAAATTTCCGCTTTGGGTGAGTTTTATTGTGATCTCGCGGGACTTAATTATTATTATGGGGGCAGTGGTTATCTATATCGTTAAGCAGAATTTAGATGTCCATCCCACCAAATTGGGTAAGCTGACCACTATTTTTCAGATGCTTTCGGTGGTTTGTGTTTTATTGCAATGGAAGCTGGCGATCTTGATTTGGTGGCCGGCAGTAATTTTTAGCGTTATTTCAGGGATCGATTACGTAAAAAGAGGGTTTAAAATTTTATATGCTTCCGACAATCATCGCGCTACTAGCTAGTTATTTATTAGGCTCTATACCTACGGCTTATCTTTTTGGCAAGGCTCTAAAAGGGATAGATATCCGCAAGGTTGGATCAGGTAATGTGGGGGCAACCAATGCCCTGCGTGTCCTGGGAAAAGGTGCCGGCATAACGGTGCTACTTTTGGATATATTAAAAGGCTTGATCGCAGTTACTTTTTTGGCGAACTTTTTTGTCTTTAAGACTATATTAGGGCAGGAACAAAACTTACGTATTTTCATGGGGTTATGTTGTATTTGCGGCCACAATTGGACTATCTTCTTACAGTTTAAAGGAGGAAAGGGAATCGCTACTTCATTCGGTGTATTGTTAGGCCTGGCGATGAAAATACCCGGATTAAATATAATAGTTGGATTAATAATCTTATCCTGGTTTCTTGTTTTTTTTAGCTTTAGAATGGTCTCACTAGCTTCAATTGCAGCAGCTTTGACTTTACCAATTTATTGTTTTCTATTTAAACAGCCCTTGTTGCTTATCGGGCTGGGTTTATTCCTCTGTATTTTTGTAATCATCCGGCATAAAGCCAATCTGGTGAGGATCTTTCAAGGCAAAGAACCTCATTTGTACTTTAACCATCCCAAGTAATAAACCTCGTCGGTAATTTTAGCAACCGCTTTCTTTCTTAGGCTAAATTGTATTGATTTAGCCTAATTTTTCTTGCATACTTTACTTGAAATTAAAAGTATCTCACCAGCCACAGGAGAAACCGGGTTACCAGCAAAATGGTAACCCGGTTAACTAAAGGAATAGTAAATGCGAGATCTACTTTATAAAAATTTGACTTCTCCTAATCGGGGCCGTAAAATAATCGCTAGCTCTGAGATAACCGAAAAAGACGGCGTGCATAGTGTAGTGCGCCGGCATTTTGCTTATATCGTCAAATCAATTAAAAGCAGCGCTGAAATTAAAACACAGCCTTATCTCTATGTCTTAAAGGAACGAAATACTAAACAGAAACGGGAGCATTTTTTTTGCAAGATAAAAGGAAGTATTCTGGCGTTAAATCAAGGAAAATTAATGCATATTTCATTTCTCCATACCTTAAATGTTGAGCTTACTGCCTCTGTAAAATTAAGCCCAACAAATTGGTAAATCGGCTGATTTTTGTTGACATATATTTCTAGTTGCATATAATAATAGCAGTATGTTAAAGCTATTATTTAAATATAACTGCATAGCGCTAGTTTCTTTAGCGCTATTATTTTTATCCACGACTTCAGTTTTTGCAGAAAGCCAAGCCGTAGATTATCTTTGTGAATTGGGTAAAAGCTTTTATTCTCTGGGTAAAGCTGAAGATGCCCTTGCGGAATTTAATAAGGTTCTACTGGTTGATCCTGACAATCAGCTGGCCAAAGAGTATATCAGCAAGATATTTAATGAGAATTCATCTGCTCAAGAGCTCACATCCCCATTATCAAAGGAAGAGGCCATGAATCAAGAGTTGGCTAAGTTTAAGCAGCAGCAAGTTGCTACTGCTTATCTTTATGGTTACCCGGATTTAATACCCAAGGAAAAAGAGGTAGATCGGGGATTAAAGGTTGGCCCGTTAAAAATAACCGGAGAGACACAACTTAGTTTTGGAATCACTCCAGGTGATTTTATCTGGAAAAGAGCTAACTTTGATTTAAATGAAAAATATAATAGTTGGCGCCCAACGTCATATGCTGGATTTAACCGTGGCTTTAATACGTATGACCCCAGAATCTATGATTCGCTAAGCGTAAATGTGGATACGGAGAATAAAGATGGTTTAAATTTTCATACTAATGTTACTGTTGATCCCTGGAGTTTCACCGGAAAAAGTAATAAAATTACAGTTACTAATCTGGCGGGTACTGATTCTGCTGATTTACAGTTGTATTATTGGTCAAATACCGGGTATACAGTAAATAATAATATATTCTCAGTATTAGGCACTACTTTAAATGTGCCTGAAATAAAGGTAGCTGATGGCCAAACCAATGCTATGGATATATCAAATACACCGGCAACAAATGCCAATACATTTAGTATTCCAGCATTGAAGATTTATCGTGAATTTCAACCGGTGCGCGAGTTATGGTTAGATTATACTAATGACCAGATTAAGTTTCGGGCTTTCCCGATTGGGTATCAGGATCAGGCTTATTCATCAGATGACCCTATGGGCATAACCAATCGTCATATCTGGTGGCAGGATAGTCCATGGCTGCGAAGGTATCTTCCCGGAACCTATCGTTCTGCTGGTACAGCCGCCCCAAGTTTTACTAAAGGCTACTGGGATGATTCGCTTTCATTTTTATCTAAAGATAGTACCGGTAAGTATCTTACCGCGTTAAGAGGTTTTTCGTTTTCTTTTGCTCCGCAAGAGCAAACATCTTTTGATACCACGATTGCCACACCAAAACATCTTTGGCAGGATTACGGAGTGGTCGATAATCTCATCTCGGCCAGCCGCTTAAAACATTACTTTACGGATAGTTTTATGCTCGGTGGCACGTTTACTACGCGCACAGGATTTAAAACTGACCCGCAAAAGCTGGATAGTGAAAACTTTGTCGGTGGCCTAGATTTAGGTTATGAGATCATTGATGGCATGAAGGCGCAGGCAGAAATTTTGACCTCGCAATCTTTTTACGATATGACTAACTCTGATTATAAAACTAAAGCCCGCGGGAATGCCTATTATTTTGCTTTTATCGGCCGCTATCCACAGAAAAGTATTATGGATTTAAAATACGGTTACGATGAAATTACTATCGATAAGGATGAAAACTATCTTTTGAAAAGCAAGTTTTATCTAAGTCGTATGGATAAAGGGTTTGATGCATCATTATCTAACTTTAGCAATACGCGTCAGGATACTGGCTGGAGCAGGCATATTCATTTTCGCCGGCCCATGGAGTATTATTATCTTGGCTTAACTAAACCTGCGGATGCGGATAAATGGGGACAGCTTAATGCCACGCGTATTGGCGATGGTATTGACGCAGGGAGAAATACTTTAGGTTTTCGTTTTGAGACATTTTTAGATGATCGATTATATAATCTCTTCGATCTGCGTAATGTACATGATATAAATGGAAAATTTATTGAAAATGTCGTACGTGATGAGCTTTCGGTAAGAGTCACTGACAAATTAACGGCTAAAGTTTTAGGTATTTATCAAAAACTTCCCAAGACATTGGGTGGTACTGACCCTTTTATTTATTCCGGCAATACGGGTGATTATTATTTAAATTCAGCCGTTACTGATGGTCAGGACCCCACCATAAAAACAGGATCTTTTGGCTTAAATTACGACTTTTTCGATTGGTTAAGTTTAGATGGTATTTATGAACGTACTAATGATTATTCTTTAGGCTATGATAATTTTCCGCGCAATGTCTTAAGAAATGATTCTACTTTAAATAGTGTTTATTATCAAAATGATCTGGCTTATCGTTATGTAAACCCGTTTCTCTACCAACAAGAGAATTTCCCTCAAGCGCCATATGAGTTTTATAATATTTTTAAAATGGGGTTAAGGGTTTCTCCTCTAGAGAATATGGATATCTACTTAGATTATACACGTAACGAATTCCAGGCTGCAAGTTTAAACTCGGATAATATGAACCATGTGGGCCTGGAGATGACTTATATGCCGACTCCAAAATTCGGTATGTTGCTTAAGTATATATATTCACGTTGCCAGGATGTTGACCGGTTAGTAAGTGGAATCACAGAGCCTGTAGGCCACCACAACTTTTACGGTGAATTCAGGTATCTTCCTTCCAAGGATGACGAAATTATTCTGCAATACGGAGAAGGCAACTCTAGTGCCATCGGCAATATGAATTTAGATCCCTATGGTGGCAGCATGCTTACTTTAGATACACAGCATATTATCCGCGCTTATTACCGCCGCAGATTTTAATACTAAAAAATAATCCGGGTAGTTAGTAGCCAGTAGTTAGTATATAGGGTTATCCTAAATGCTATCTACTAACTACTGGCTACCCGTTTTTTTATTTGAGGAATATGTCAATCTTTTCAACTTGGCGCGATCTTACTTTTTCGGCTAGAAAAGGTGGAATAGTTGCAGAATTAATTTCTGTTGGGCAGTGATCTTCGAAAATTACAATTTTAGCTATTTTTACTGCGTTCCTGCCAAAAGTATTTTTTCTCTCAGGATTATAATATGTCACAAGAATACGGCTCAAGAAATTAAATGAATATTTACCATTTTTAGTAAACATCCATCCGGCTAAATTCGGTTTAAACTCTAAATTTAGCTTGCCATGATTATCTAAAACAAACGGATTAATGCCAATATTCATGACTAACCAGATATGCAAGAATTCTGCGGTTGATCCAGAGAGCCGAGCGACAAAACCATTTCCATGTAGATTTTTGTCTATAAAAGCACTACTAACTAGGAATGAAGAGTTCTCCAGTATACTGCGGCCGTATCTTTGTGGGTTTTGAAAAGGGATAAGCACGTTTTTAAATTCTGCATAGAACTCTTCGATTAAGCCGGTTTTTAATAACTCTAAAATATATTTATACTCCATATGCAGCCAGATAGATTCATTTTCTAACCATCCAGGGGTAAATACCCGGCATCTGCCTATTTCTTCCGGCATACTGTTAAGTGAAGCAGTTACCTTATACATCTTTAGTTTTTTATCAAAAAGCTCACTTTTCTTGGTTGCCTGGTAAAGTTGAGCAGCTTGTTTTAATTCTTGTGATAACCTTAAGGCGTGCATCTGTCCCGCTAAGAATAGAGGAGCAGGCCTTTGAGTAAACTTCTTAGGCTTTATATAATGATCTTTTACTAAATCATATTGGGTAACTTCATTAATAAAATATGAGTAGTATACGCCTTGGGCTTGATTAAAAGCCTTAGCTAAACCGGCTTCAACCTTTTTTAAAGCTGCATCTAAAAAAGAAGTTAGATCAGTAATCGGAATATTTATTGAATTCCCAGAGAAGCCTAAGCGCGTATTATGCCGATATTCTTCTTTGGCGTTGTTACTTCTATCCCAATAACTAAAAGTTTCTTCCGCGAATAGATTAGCCAATTCTTTGATAAATTTAGCTACTTCTTCAGCAATCTCGATCTGATTAGCTTGAGAGTTCTCTAAAGCTCTTCTTATCATTTTTAACAAACGTTTTAATTCAAACGTTTCGCAACTTGATGAACCAAAAAGAGCAGGTAAACCATTAAGCGAATCAAACCAGTTAGGTTTATTCGCCTCCATTTCAATACCCACGCCAAAAGGATCCAGTGAACCCAGTTTATTTGCTGCTAAACACAAAAGTTTAGCCATTAAAGTAGTATAATAAATTTCACCAGATCCATATAGTGTGCGTAGAAGGTGGGGATTATTTAAACGTTTAGCTAAGAGCTCCTTTTTTTCAGCATCCGCGATGAGAGAGTGTAACTGCCGAGGCTTGCCATTGTAAAGAAGGTATTTTTCACTACGCGGCCTGACTAATTCAATATTATCGTAAAAAGAGAAAACCTTTTTGTCAAAGAAAAGCTCGTGGAGTTTTTCTGGGTAAAGATCAAGATAACGCTCAATTAAATCTAAGTTATAAGTCCAGTGGTCCGTCCAAAATCCTTCGGCATGTTCAGCTTCTTGAGATTTCGCCGAAGAGGTAAGGATAATATCCAGAAGCTCATCATAAGGGGCTTGGACTGTAATTTTATTTTCTTCAATAAAAAAGATAAGCTCACCAGGGGTAAAAGGTTTTTTAAAAAAATGCCCAAGCTTCTCGATGGCTTCTTTTTTAAGCATCCCACCTAAGAGCTTAATTAAGTCAGCGTTATTATTTAAAAGAAAGTTTTCGCCTTTAATTACCAGTGGATTAAAACCATCGGACTGGATTAAGTTCATAAAGAAAACTATATTTTCATCTTTAATCTCCGGATTAAACCAAACATCATTACGTCGATTTTGGTTGGTATCCCTGTAGTTACCGTTACCTTGAGAGAAATACGTAGGAGCTAATACAAATTTATTGTAATCTCTTTCCAAATCACCGTGTTTACGGGAATAGAGATAAAAAACAGTTTTAGCGGATTCATCTTTCCCCGCCTCTGGCGGGATCCCGCCAGAGGGTTTAAGAGATGGGCGGGAAAAAACTTCTGGATAGCCACCGCGCATAATGTTATCTAAATAAGTTTGGCTAGTATAACAGTCCAATGCTTTGGAACTGCTGGTAGTAGCGATATCATTTTTAAGTTTAGCGATAAGCTCATTGTTTTGGGCAAACTTTTTCTGGATATAACCGAATTTCGTAATCTTCTTGACCGATTGATTTAAAGTCTTACTATCACGAGCTTGGCCGATTACCGAATAAAAAGTTTGTGCAGTTCGTGGGAGTAGTTTTAAATTTAATAGCAGTAATGCACTGGGAGTTTTGCTTCTGGTTATCTGTAAAGAAGGATAAGTAAAATTACTCTTTGCTAGGAATAAAGAGGGGTAAGAAAAATCAGTGACTGCGCCAAAAACAGTCTCTGGATCTACAATCGGCCGGATGAGTTTTGTGGTTGTGCCGTTAAAATTGAAACTTAGATAAAAATTGCCTCCATCAATATGCACAACTTCCGGCCGATCAATTGGATCAACTTCCAATTTATAGAAGGGGATATCGTTATCTAGGTTATCAATACTCATCCAGGCCTCAATAGTGCGGCCAAGTTTTTTTAAGAAAAAATTATGGGTACCAAAAGGGACAATCTGAGGTAGGCCATCAATAAGCTGTATGTCTTTTAGCTTATTACCGGTATTCTCAATACTTACTGTGCGGCTCAAACCAGCATAGGTATCATTAGGAATATTAAAATATTCAATCCTTATTTTTATCCCTAATGTAAAATTTTGTTCCTCTAGGATCAGCGCGCTTGAGCTCATGCGCATAGAATTAAGTGTATGGTATTTTAAGTTAGTGTAACCATTATGAAATGGCTCATAGTAGATGGAGGTATCTGGAGATTTTATTTTTATAAAAGTACGAAAACCATGACTACCGACAAACTGCCAGGCTTTATTCGCGGGAAAAAATTCTAAAATAGCATGGTCTTTATCCTTGATACCAAAACTAGAAATACACTGGCCACGATTAACGTAGAAAACCCACATGGGAATCCCGTATTTACCAGCAATGCCGGGGAAAAAATTAGCAAAAGGCTTAGCGTAATTATAATTCTCAATTACAAATTCACCTTGTTGATTTAAATAATATTTGGCTTTCAATTGATTAGTTTTTGTTTTCATTTAAATTAAGTTAATTATCAGTATTTTACACATTTTCCTGGGCTTGTCAACTTAATATGTTACGGCTTAAATTACAGCTAAACACATCGCAAATAGCAGCTAAACACATCGTAGGGGTCAGGCATGCCTGACCCCTACAGGGATAATTCCATCCCCTTAGCCTAAGCGCTTATTGACTTTTAAGAGAAAGTTTGTTAAAATATTTATTAATTTGGAGGAACAATGTCAATCGATAAAGAAACAATCAGGCATGTTGCGCATTTAGCGCGTATCGAGTTGCAGCCTAATGAGTTAGAAAAATTGTTCGGAGAATTGCATGAGATATTAGGTTTTATTGATAAACTTAGCATTTTAAATGTAGAACAGATTAAGCCTACCAGTCATATTTTACCCATCAGTAACGTGTTGCGGGAAGATGAGCTTCATGTTTCTTTGAATTCGGATAAAGCTTTGGAAAATGCCCCGAGTAAAAAGGGAAACTTTTTCAGTGTCCCAAAAATAATAGAATAATTATGGAATTAAATCAACTCACTGCTCACGAACTATTGGAAAAACTTAAGGCCCAGCAGACGACTCCTGAGGCCATTCTGGACTCGCTTTATGCGCGTATACAGAAAATCGAACCTCAGGTTAAGGCGTATGTTAGAGGGCAGGCATGCCTGCCCTCTACATCATCACAGGCAGACCTGCCTTCTGTAGGGGACAGGCATGCCTGTCCCCTACGGGGGTTACCGATTACGATCAAAGATAATATCTGTACTGAAGGATTACCTACTGAATGTTGTTCAAAAATCCTCCAGGGTTTTCGTCCACCGTATGATGCTACGGTAATTGATAAATTAAAAAAAAGTGGTGCCGTAATTTTTCCCTTAAAAGCTAACATGGATGAATTTGCTTTTGGTTCATCTACAGAAAATTCCTATTTTGGGCCAACGCGTAATCCCTGGAATCTAGATTATGTTCCCGGGGGTTCTTCTGGAGGATCTGCTGCTGCCGTAGCTAGCGATGAAGCGATTTGGGCTTTAGGAAGCGATACCGGCGGTTCAATACGCCAGCCAGCATCTTTTTGCGGAGTGGTCGGATTAAAACCGACTTATGGACGTGTTTCGCGTTTTGGACTCATTGCTTTTGCTTCCAGCCTTGACCAGATTGGGCCGATCACTAAGGATGTCCAAGATGCGGCAATTTTAACTGGGCTGATCAGCGGATATGATCCTGGGGATTCAACTTCAGTAAATCAGGATGTTCCAGATTACACTAAAAGCTTAACCGGCGATATCAAGAATTTAAAGATTGGGATACCTAAAGAGTACTTTATTGCGGGGATGGACGAGGAAGTTAAAACGATTATCCAAGAGGCGGTAAATAAACTTAAAGATTTAGGCGCACTTGCTAATTCGGTATCCTTGCCGCATACAGAATACGCTGTACCGGTTTACTACATTATCGCTACGGCTGAAGCCAGCTCAAATTTAGCCCGGTTTGACGGAGTACAATATGGATATCGGGCGAGTTCGGATAATTTAATCCAAATGTATAAATTAACTCGCGCGCAAGGTTTCGGCCAAGAAGCTAAACGTAGGATCATCTTAGGAACTTTTGTTCTATCGCATGGATATTATGACGCGTATTATTTACGCGCTTTAAAGGTGCGCACACTGATTAAGCAGGATTTTGATAAAGTTTTTGGCGAATTTGATTGTATCGTTGCTCCAACCTCTCCCACCAGTGCCTTTAAAATTGGCGAAAGGGCCCAGGATCCGCTCTCGATGTATCTTTCTGATATCTATACGATATCCGCAAATTTGGCGGGGATACCGGCGATATCTATTCCTTGCGGTTTTACAAAAAAAGGTTTGCCCGTCGGTTTACAGATTATGGCTAAACCGTTTAATGAAGCGATGCTTTTTAGAGTAGCGCATACCTTTGAACAAAATACAGATTGGCATAAATTTAAAACCAAACTATGAAATATCAAACCGTTATCGGCCTAGAAGTTCATCTGCAGCTCAATACTAAAACTAAAGCATTTTGTGGTTGCTCGACGGATTTCGGAAAAGCCCCTAATTCTAATGTTTGTCCGGTCTGCCTGGGGTTTCCCGGTTCACTGCCAGTTTATAATCGGCAGGCTCTAAATTCTGCGATTAAGTTAGCTTTGGCTTTTAACTGTCAAATTCAAGAACATACTAAATTTGATCGTAAAAATTATTTTTATCCGGATTTGCCAAAAAATTACCAGATTTCACAATTTGATTTACCATTATCGCGAAACGGATATCTGGATATTTATACTCAAAACTTACCTAAGCGTATCGGGATTACCCGGGTGCATTTAGAGGAAGATGCTGGTAAGCTCATTCACGAAACAGGGTGTAGCCTAGTAGATTTTAATCGTACCGGAATTCCCCTCCTGGAAATTGTCAGCGAGCCGGATTTAAACAGCCCGAGCGAGGCCTTTGATTACCTAAATAGTTTAAAAAGTATTATTGAATATCTAGATGTATCAGATTGCGATATGGAGAAAGGTTCTTTGCGTTGTGATGCCAATATTTCTTTACGGCTTTTAGGGGCTAAAGAACTAGGCGTTAAAACCGAACTAAAAAATATGAATTCTTTTAAAGGGGTAAAAGATGCTTTAACTTTTGAGGTAGAGCGCCAAACCCAACTCTTGGAAACAAACCAAGAGCTGGTTCAAGAGACCCGGCTTTGGGATGTAGAAAAGGCAGTGACGGTAGTAATGCGCACCAAAGAAGGGGCAAAAGATTATCGATATTTTCCGGATCCGGATTTAACCGTTTTTATTATTGAGGAATCCATGATTGCTCAGATAAAAGCGCAGTTACCAGAGCTACCTCAGGAAAAAATGCGACGTTTCGTTAAAGAGTACGGATTAACGGAATATGATGCAAAGATTTTAGTGAGCTCTAAAAATGATGCGCAGTTTGCCGAAAATTGTATTCAGAATTACCCGGGTGAAGATAAGAAAGAAATAGTTAATTGGTTAATTGGCCCGTTATTATCCGAAGCTAATTTACGAAAAGTAAAATTACATGCGTTAAATCTTAATACAAATGAATTGATTAGCTTGATTGGTTTTGTGCAACGACAGGAAATTTCCTATCTTTGCGCTAAGAACGTATTAAGCCAGTTGATTGATACTGGCAAAACTACGCAAGATTTAATTCAGGAAGGTAATTTGCAACAGATATCTAATGCTGATGCACTGTCTGAAGTAATTGAAACAGTTATCCATGAAAATGCAAAATCGGTGAGTGATTTTAAAGCGGGCAAGACTAACGCACTAATGTATCTGGTTGGACAGGTAATGAAGAAAAGTTCTGGCAAAGCTAATCCTAAAGTGGTCGGAGATTTAGTAAGGCGGAGGCTGAGTTAATGCGTAAAAAAATATTTTTTATTTCGTTATTCATTGTGTTTGCATGTATCGGTGTCCGGTTGGGTTTTTCCGAAAATAAAAAGAAGACCAACGATGAATTGTATAAGCAGATTGAGATATTCTCCGCTACCCTGGCAATTATCCAAAAAGAATATGTGCTTGATACAAAAACTAAAGATTTAATCTATGGGGCATTAAAAGGCATGCTGGCTTCACTTGATGCGCATAGTCAGTTTATGGATCCGGAAACCTATGAGGAATTAAAAGTAAATACTCAGGGTAAGTTCGGCGGCCTGGGCATTGAAATTACGATTAAAGATGGTTTGTTAACCGTGATTACGCCAATCCAAGATACACCGGCCTGGAAAGCAGGGATCAAAGCCAATGATCATATTGTGAAAATTAATGATTCGCTTACCCGCGAGATGCCTCTTACTGATGCGGTTAAAAAAATGCGGGGTAAGCCTGGTGAAGCCGTTAATCTTACCATCTTAAGGGATACGGAAAAAAAACTCTTAGATTTTAGAATCACTAGAGAGATGATCAAGATTACCGATATAAAATATGTGCGTATTCTGGAAAATGGAATTGGCTATATTCGGTTAAGTGAATTTCGTGAAAATACCTTCCTGGAATTAAATAACGCACTAGGTATTCTTTCTAAACAAGGAATGAAAGCATTGATTATCGATTTGCGTAATAATCCTGGCGGACTCCTGGATGTTGCGGTCAAGGTAACCGGAAAGTTCTTGGGGCCGAATAAACTGATTGCCTATACGGCGGGCAGGCACAAAGATCAAAATTTGAAATTTTTCTCCGAAGCTAAAAATACAAACTTAGAGTTGCCACTAGCGATTTTGATTAATGAAGGCTCGGCTTCCGGAAGCGAGATTGTTGCCGGAGCTTTGCAGGATTATAAACGTGCCATAATTATCGGGAAGAAGTCTTTTGGTAAAGGTTCTGTGCAAACAGTTATTCCCCTGGAGGATGGGGCAGCTTTGCGTTTAACAACCAGCCATTATTTTACTCCATCCGGTAAGATAATCCAAGGTAACGGGGTTACTCCGGATATCCTAGTAGAAGAGAATAAACTCCCAAATATCCAGGCTGACCAAGTAACAAACAAAAAATCTGATGAGATATTTGACCAAATCCAGAATGATCAGCCAGTTAATAAATCAGCAAAAGATACCTTTGACTATAAAGCCGATACGCAACTTATGCGCGCCGTAGATTCTTTAATCGCAATTCAAATATATAAACAAGTCAAGTAATTCAAATATTAATAAATATTCTTAAACTTTTAATAGATAAATGAAAAACAAAACAAGTACGATCCTGATGATTATTTTATTTTTGCTTGTATTTATTGCGCTCATTCTGATTCCGCTGCATAAAAAAGTACCCGTCAAAAAACCACCACTAGTGCGTGGACGAATTGCTATTGTAATTGATGATTGGGGGTATAGCTTAAATAATCTTTTGATTATTGAGCAAATAAAACAACCCTTAACTTGCGCGATTTTACCCAACTTGAAAAACTCAAATCCGGTTATGCAAAAATTAAATAATTTAGGTTTTGAAATAATTTTACATTTACCGATGGAGCCAAAAGAAAAATATAATTTAGAGAACAATACGATTACTTCCGGGATGGATGCTGAGGCAATCGATAAAATTTTTGCCAAAGACCTATTAAACATTACACTTGCTAAAGGCATATCAAATCATATGGGTTCGCGGATTACTGAAAACATAAAATCCAGTACTCTGGTGATGATAGAAGCAAAAAAACGCAAACTATACTTTTTCGATAGTTTTGTAACTAAACAATCTGTCTGCCCTGCTTTAGCTAGTAAAATAAATATTAGATTTGCCAAAAGGGATGTGTTTTTGGATAATCAGAATGATTTTGAATACATAAAAAAACAACTGACAATATTAAAGAATTTGGCCAGAAAAAAAGGTACCGCCATCGGCATCGGACATGACCGTAAAAATACCTTACTTGTATTGAAGGAAATGCTCGGGCAGTTAGAGAAAGAGGGTTATAAATTTGTTTTTCTTTCACAGGTGGTACGATGATTGTTTTAGGAATTGAGAGCTCTTGCGATGAAACCGGGGTGGCCATTGTTAAGGATGGAAAAAAGGTTTTAGCTAATCTTGTGGCTTCCAGCCTAAAACTGCATCGACGCCATGGCGGAGTGATTCCGGAGATTGCCTCGCGTATGCAATTGGAAAGTATTGCTGGTATATTTACTAAGGCAATGCGCTGCGCTAAAATAAAACCTGAACAGATCGATTTGGTTGCGGTGACCACCCATCCCGGCTTGCCTGGGTCACTGATGGTAGGCATCGCTTTTGCCAAAGCACTGGCTTTAAGTTTAGGCAAGCCAATACTGGGAGTTAATCATATTTATAGCCATGTTTATGCCAATCTTCTTTGTCATGGTAAGATTAAGTTGCCAGTGATAGCCTTAGTTGTTTCCGGAGGACACACCTCTCTTTTGCATATAAAAGATTTTTCTAAAATTCAAATATTGGGGCAAACTCGAGATGACGCCTGCGGAGAGGCTTTTGATAAGGTGGCCAAGCTTATGGGCCTGGGTTATCCGGGAGGGCCTTTAATTGAAAAAATGGCTAAAGGAGGAAATAAGCATAAAATTAAATTTGCTTGTTGGGAAATGAATTCACAACTGGATTTTAGTTTTAGCGGTATAAAAACTGCGGTTTTATATTATTTAAAGGATAAAAAATCTGGCATTAAATTAAAAAAAGACCTGGCGGCTTCTTTTCAGGAAAGCGCCATAAATGTTTTAGTAAAAAAATCTTTACTCGCCTGTAAACGGAAAAACGTTAGGAATCTTTTAATCGGGGGAGGAGTAGCGGCTAACAGCTGTTTGCGTCAAAAATTCATGGCCAGCGCTAAAGCTGCAGGAATTAACTGTTTTTTCCCGAATATCGATCTCTGTATGGATAATGCTGCGATGATTGCTGGTTTTGGAGGCTGTCTTTATAAGCGCGGAGCAAGAAGTGACCTTTATTTAAATATGTAATTAGTTAATGCTGATAAACCCTTTTAAAAAGGAGGACTTATGCCTACGGATTTACAGATGATCATACGTTTATTGTTAACTTTAGTTTTAAGCGGCTTAATTGGCCTGGAAAGGCAGGTACACCGCAGAGATGCCGGCCTACGTACACATATATTAGTCGCTTTGGGTAGTTGCCTTATCATGTTGACATCTTTATATGTTTTTGATATATATAAAGATCAGGTGGCCTTAGATCCCGTGCGTATTGCGGCCGGAGTAGTTACGGGTATTGGTTTTCTTGGCGCCGGTACAATCATTCGGGAATCTGATGGAGTGCGGGGCTTAACTACAGCCGCTAGCCTCTGGGTGGTTGCGGGGATTGGTTTAGCGGTGGGAGTGGGTTTCAATAAAATTGCAATTTATACCACGATTCTGGTTTTAATTGTTTTACATTTTTTACGTTATGTAGAAGCGCCACTTTCAAAGGAGGGTAAACATGGCCTTTAAAAAGAATCTGGAGGAAAAAACCTTGGATGTCGATGCTGCAATGCAGGGGAGTTTAACCTTTAAGGATCCGGTTAATTTGCGGATTAATGGAAAATTTGAAGGCAATCTGGATACCCGGGGTAATTTAACTATCGGCACAACGGCCGTAATCAACGCAGATATTATCGGAGATAATATTATTATTGGCGGCCGGGTCAAGGGCAAGATTACTGCTAAAGAGAGACTGACGCTTCTTCCGCAAGCGATAGTCCAGGGAAATATTTATCCGGCAAAACTTAATATTGCTGAAGGCGCAGTTTTTGAAGGACAGTGCACAATGTTACATGACTTTCTTAATTCTGAACAGCTGGCCAAATACCTGGAGGTGGAATTAAGCTCGATCATGGAATGGGCTAATTCGGGAAAAGTACCGGCAAGCAAAGAAAATGACGCTTGGAAATTTGAACGTAAAGCAATAGATTCCTGGGTAGCTGCAGGTAAAATCGCAAAATAAAAAATGACTGAAGAAAAAATGCTCACGGTTAGAGATGTGTCAATTATATTGGGGGTTTCGGAAAAAGATGTTTTAGATCTAACTGAAAACGGAACGATTCCGGGTTATAAGGTTGGTGGCGTATATTTAAGATTTAAGAAAGAACAGGTTGAGCAATACAAAAATAAACAAGGGCTCCTGGAGCCTAAAGCACCTAAGAAAGAAGCTGAGAGTTTAGCAAGCAGGATTGGCGATTTCTTTTATTTCAATGATTTTTATATTTTTGCCCTAATCTTTGTAGTCCTTTTGGGATACCTGGTTTACCGAGGCCTATAAAGCAATGACTACAGGCAAGGGGTTTTGTGATTTAGGGTTTGCCAAAATTGATACGCAGAGAAAAAAACGTAAAGGATTTGCGGAAGTTATTTATTGCCCGGGGAAAAACCGCCTGCACTTAGAGAAAATTGCTAAGAAAATAATTGATTCACACGAAGACCTGCTTTTAACCAAACTTGATAAAACTACATTTTCTTTTTTAAAAAAAACAATCCCGGTTTTAAAATATAATCCCCTGGCAAAAATCGGTTATTATTTAAGTAAACCTAAAACCTTATCACCGGGTGTAGTTTTAGTGGTTTCTGCCGGAACAGCGGATATCCCGGTGGCTGAGGAAGCAATACAAACCCTGTTGGTTATGGGTAATCGGGTCGAAAAACTCTATGATGTCGGTGTAGCCGGAGTGCACCGTTTAATGAGTAATATTAATAAATTAAGGAAGGCTCAGGTAATTGTGGTGGTGGCGGGCATGGAAGGGGCTTTAGCCAGTTTAATTAGCGGTTTGGTCAAGGTGCCAATTGTAGCTGTACCGACCAGCTGTGGATATGGATCTAGCTTTTCTGGACTGGCTGCACTACTGACTATGTTAAATGGTTGTTCGCCGGGAGTAAGCGTAGTGAATATTGATAATGGATTCGGAGCGGGCTATTTTGCCAGTTTAATTAACAACACCCGCCGCTAATTTGTATCGCGGTGTCGTCCAGGTTGGATGAGGAGATAATCATGGCGTTATCAGGTTTGGATATTTATAAGTTATTGCCTAAAACAAATTGTCGCCAATGTGGTTTAGCCACTTGTCTGGCTTTTGCCATGCAGCTGGCTAAGAAAGCATTGCCGATTGAAAAATGCCCTTTTGTTTCGCTTGAGGCAAGAAATACCTTAGTAGCGCAGGCTTTACCACCCATTAAATTAATTACTCTCGGAAATAACGAATCGAAATTTGATATTGGTAATGAAACGGTAATGTTTAGGCATGAAGAAAAATTTCGTAATCCGGCCGGGATTGGTTTTATTATTGATGATACTTTAACTGATCGCGAAATTAAAGAGCGGCTTAAAAAGATTAACCAATTAAAATTCGAGCGTGTCGGCCAGGAGCTTGGCGTTAACCTGGTTGCCATAAAGCAAAATAAAGATGGGGCGCGCTATCTAGAGGCAACTAAGTTGCTTCTAGATAATACTATTTTGCCGATGATGTTAATCAGTAGTGACTTGGTTGCTTTAAAACAAGCGGCAGTGATCAGCCAGGAGCGTAAACCACTGCTTTATTCTGCGGGAGCGGAAAATTTCGCGCAAATTGGTGCAATCGCTAAAGAATTACAGTTACCACTAGTGGTAACTGCGCAGGATATTGGCCAACTTAGCCAGTTAACTTGTGAACTTAACGGCTTAGGAGTAAATGAGCTAATTTTAGATACCGGGATAAAACCGATCGCGGATAAAATCTGGGATTTAACGCAGCTCCGTCGGCAGGCACTTAAAAAATCAAATCGCGCGTTGGGTTATCCCAGCCTGGCAATTGTCCAGAAAACTGACCCCTATGAAGAAGCAATGGAGGCCTGCGCTTACATTGCTAAATATGCCGGGATTGTCCTGATTAAAGGTTTAGCGACCTGGGAGGTTCTTTCAATTTTGACCTTGCGACAGAATATTTATACTGATCCGCAAAAACCTTTACAAATCGATCCTAAGCTTTATCCTATTGGGCAAGTGAACCAGAACTCTCCGGTTTTGATTACGACTAACTTTTCCTTAAGTTATTATACTGTTTTAGGAGAAGTAGAGAGCAGTAAAATACCGGCATATATTTTAAGCGTAGATACTCAAGGCATGTCTGTATTGACTGCCTGGGCGGCTGAAAAATTTAATGCTTCGGCAATTACAAAATCATTAGAGAGCTCTGGGGTAAAAGAGGTAATTGAGCACAAAAATTTGATTATTCCCGGTTATGTTGCCATGATCAGCGGCGACCTGGAAGATCAATCAGGTTTTAAAATAATTGTGGGCCCTAAAGAAGCAGCCGGGATTCCCAGTTTTTTGAAAAATTTACAGTAACTCTAATTTTGCGGGTCCTGTCTTGGGTATTTTCTAGCGCTGACGCGCTTTAAAAAACACCCAAGCCACCCGCAAAATCACTTGTTGTCTTTATAAAAAACTGGTAAAAGTTAAGAATAAAAATGCAAAAATTCAAAGTTAAATTTCTTCCTGATAATTTATCTATTACTGTTGAAAAAGATAAGACCATCCTTGCTGCAGCGATATCGGCGGGTGTCTATATTAATTCTAACTGCGCTGGAGATGGAATTTGCGGGAGATGTAAGGTAGTTGTTAAGCAGGGACAAGTCAAAAGCCAACCCAACGGACTAATCACCGCGCAAGAGAAAAAAAATAATGTCTACTTGGCTTGCCTGACAACCATCCACAGTGATTTAGAGGTTTCGATTCCGGATAGTTCGCGGATTAATTTTGATAAGCTTACTCCGGAGGAGCTAGATGAGCGGCTCAGCGGCCTATATTCAAAAGCTGAAGATGTACTATCTGTACAGGCCAAATTCCAGGATAAAATATTTAAGCACTCACCATTTGCCACAAAATTATATCTAGAGCTTCCCCAGCCTTCGCTTAATGACTGTATCAGCGATTTGGAAAGATTATATCGGGCCTTGCGCAGCTTAGGAGAATTCCCCGCGGTGACTACCGGTTTATTCAATATTCGCCAGCTGGGTGAATTATTACGCGATTTTGCCTGGAAAGTTACCGTTACCTTGGGCAGGCGTAATGATACAGTGGAGATCGTTTTGATTGAGCCTGGCGACACAACCGCCAAGAACTTTGGGCTTTGTTTCGATATTGGCACTACGACAATTTCCGGACAATTGGTAAATTTAAATTCAAAGAAAATTCTGGGAACCAAAGCTACGTATAACCAACAGGCTGTTTTTGGCAGCGATGTCATTACGCGTATAGTCTATGCGGCTAAAACTGATGGTTTAGAAAAATTACATAATGCGGTTAGCGATACGATGAATCAAATTATCAAGGATTTAGTCAACGAGCATAAAGTTGATCTTAATAATGTTAACTGCATTGTTTGTTCGGGAAACACGACGATGATTCATTTGTTTTTAAGTATGGATCCGGCGCATATCCGCCGCCAGCCGTATGTTCCTACGGCTAATTTTCTACCGGTTTTACGCGCCGCCGAAGCCGGGATAAACATCAACCCCAGAGGATTACTTAGTTGTGTTCCCGGGGTTTCTAGTTATGTGGGC
>JAPLMA010000020.1 GCA_026387255.1 Candidatus Omnitrophota bacterium
TTAGACAACTCCTCCAATGACTGTGAAATAACCTTGGTGCTGCCGATTACCGGCATAAAATTAGTATCCCCTACCCAACGCGGTACGATATGTAAATGCAGATGTCCGGTGATGCCCGCGCCGGCAGATCGACTGAGATTAAAACCTATATTATAGCCCTGAGGCTTTAAAACTTTTCGCAATAAACTCTTCGCCCGCTTCAAACATTTAAACATATCCAAAATCTCTTCTTCATGCAGCAGTTCAATATCCGCGATATGCCTAAGCGGAGAAACTAAAAGGTGGCCATTATTATACGGATAGATATTTAACAAACAGATAGATTTTTTTGTTTTGAAAACTACATAATCACTAATCTGGCTTTTCCTGGCCTGGCAAAAAATACAACCTTTAGTCTTAATCTTGTTACTTATGTAACTAATTCTCCAAGGAGCCCAAAGTCTATCCATAATGAATTCTCCACGGGCTAAAGCCCGTGTTTTCTTTCCTGAATGATCCGCCACTAAAACGTTGGCGGATAGTCGTTACGGATTAAATTCGCAACGACTAAATTTTTATTACCTCAGCCTCAATCTCGTTCTGGCCATCGGACGCCGGGTGAGGATTGGCTACCCTTTCCTTTAATGCTATTATTCCGTAAGAATTATACTCAGCGGTAAGATCCGTAGCAGTTCCGGGGTTAAAAAATAATACCCCACCTATTCTCTCATTCATCGGTTTATGCGAGTGGCCAAAAATAATCAAATCACAATCATCATCCTTAAAAACATCTTTAAGCAGTTGGGGAAGATTTACCGCCGATCCAACTCCGTGCATCAGGCCCACTCGGTGGCCAAGAATCTCCAAAACCTGCTTCACGGGATATTTTTTCCTTACCGCCTCCTGATCCATATTCCCGACTACCGCCACAACTTTCGCGCATACGCTCTTTAATTCATCAATCACCCCTAAGCTTACTATATCCCCGGCATGAATAATTAAATCTACCTGCTTAAAAGCCTGCAAAACTATTTCAGGAATATGCTCACCCCGATCTGGAATATGTGTATCTGAAATTACGCCAATTTTTATGCTCTGAACTTTACCCAAAGAATTATTAATTTTATTGAAATTTATAAACTGGCTCATGCAATTACCCGTGGCTTAGAAAATAAATCTAGCATCTGGTTTAAGCTATTTAAATCCCAGGTCCAAATCTTCTCTTCCAGGGCTCTTAATCTGGCATTTGGTTCAACTTCTTTTAAAGTAACCATAATCTTACGCTGCGATTTATGATGATATCTTTTGCATTCTTTGGCAAATTCCGTAATATCCTGCTCAGTAAGCGCATCAGATTTAATCGCCATAATCCACAGCGCATCGCTAGAGCGGCCTAACAAACCATCTTTCAAAAATTGCTGGCTAAAGACTAATGACTTTACTTCGCGAAAATGATGCAGCCGGATTTTTTTACGTTCCAACTGTACAAGATCATCCTCAAATAACTGCAATAATTCTCCGACACGGTTAGCCAACGGTTTAATCGATTGTTTGGCAAACTCAGCAATAAGATCCTGAATATTATCCCGAAACTTTTCTTTTTGATTCTTAGCGTCAAATGATAACGAACACAACTTCTGCTGATAAACAAAACGTATCCAATAAGAAAACAAACGGTCACTAACTTTAAGAAAATCACCGCTACGGGTAATCGCATCCAGCTCAAGCAGATAATTAATCCTGATCGCCAGATCCTTTTTTTGCTTATGTAAAATGTGCCCGATATCTTTAATGCGATTGCGTCCGGAAGCAATCAAATAAAATATGGAAATATAATCATTACTCGCACCCACATCCAGAAAACGTTTAATATAATTAGAAAATCTCTGATTAAGAATCCCCGAAGTATCAAATAGCAGTTCTTCAAGAATATCCGCTAAATCCCCCTCCACATTCGCTTTAGACAAAGCATCGGCGATTAACTCCAGATATAATGGATAGCCGCCGGTAAAGTTAATAATAAAATCTTTTAATTGCGGATTTAACTTTAAGCCACCGACGCGTTGATCCAGATAACGGCTAGAAGTATGGATATCAAATGGCTCAATAGTAATAATCTCAAAATTACCGAACAACAAAGAAAGCTGTTTGGAAAGAATCAGGCGGGTTTTAAACATCCTGGAGGAGGCCAAGCAATAAAGCGTATTTTTCTGCACCATCAGCAGTTTACTCCACTCCCGGTATAAATTTTTTACCCCTAGATCCTCCAAATTATGGAATTCATCCAAAAACAAAACCGTAAATTTACCGGTTTCCTGATTAATTAACTCCGGGAGATTAAAAAGCTCCGTGATAATATTTATCTTCTTTCTCCGGGAAAGCTCATTCAGTATAAAATTTATTCTTAGCGCAACATTGGGCATATACCGGGAGGATTTAACAATTAAATAATCCAGGTCTTCCTTTAAAGGCAATCCGCTATTTAAGAGAAAATTATACAGTAACGCCCCGATGAATCTTCTCGCAAATCCCTCAAGAGACTCAGGCCGCACCTCTAAGTATACAATAATGATCCGCGGATCATAAAAATTAGTCAGGAATTTAGAAATAATACTGGTTTTCCCAACATTTTCATCACCAATAATAGCAATATTCTGCCGATAGCCATCCTTTAAGCTGCTCACCCGCTTTTCTAATATCTGGATATAATTTTTGCGGTCAAAAAATTTGTCTTTTATCATGATAGGTAAAATAATGGATTCTGTGGCATGGCGCCTTTACGAATCTCAAAATGAAGATAGCTATTTTTATCTCTTATGCTGGCACCCACCCGGCCAACCAACGCTCCTCTTTGCACGCTTTCTCCCGGTTGCACAAAAATCTCTGAAATTCTGGAATAAACACTACGTAGGCCGTCTCCATGGTCGATAATTATGGTCTTACCATAATTACCAAAATTACGAGCATAAAAAACTACCCGGCCACTGCGCGTGGCCAAAATATCCGCGCCGGCGGAGGCCTGAATATTAATACCCTTATTCATTAAGTTGCGATAAGTGGAGCCAAAACCGGCAATTACTCTACCCCTTAACGGCCAGATAAAATCATCTCCACTGGATTTTATAGGAATATTCTGCCGTTCTAAACGGTTAGGAATTAAAAGAACCTGTCCGATTTCAATAGTTGAACTTTCAGCAATATGATTAAGGCGTAAAATATCATCGATATCCACAGCATAGAGTTTGGATATCTTCCAAAGTGTTTGGCCTGCTTCTACGCGGTGATATACTCCAGCAACCCCTTGCGCCGAGACAGGTAAACTTGGCCCGGTATATGGGGGAACGGTCGCGCAACCGGCTAAACCAATAACCATTAAAATTAAAATTATGTTTTTCATTAACCCTACATTCTATATTCCTGCCTGCCGGCAGGCTATTTCCTAATTTCATAAGCGGGTGAGCGGAATCGAACCGCCATGTGCAGCTTGGGAAGCTGCCATTCTACCACTGAATTACACCCGCGCAAATTTTTAATCTTAACTAGCAAGCTTGCTCTACCACTGTCCCGTTTCTCTAGATTTTTTATTTTGGAAACGGGATCCCGCCCTATCTTAAATATTCTGGCGGGAAATTACACCCGCGCAAATTTTTAATCTTAACTAGCAAGCTTGCTCTACCACTGTCCCGTTTCTCTAGATTTTTTATTTTGGAAACGGGATCCCGCCCTATCTTAAATATTCTGGCGGGAAATTACACCCGCAAAACATTTATCTTCGTACACAATCTTCCATTAACTTAATTGAACAATATTCTCCACACATCGTGCACACACTAGAAAGCTTTGGCTTACTGCTTAAGCGATACGCGCTGGCTTTATCAGGATCAATAGATAACTTAATTTGTTTTTTCCAGTCCCGTGCCTGACGAGCAATCGAAATACTTCTATCCCAAACAATCGCCAGCTTTCGACGTTTAACTAAATCCCCGGCATGCGCGGCAATTCGACAAGCAATAACACCTTCCCGCACATCACTTATTGTCGGATGACGCAAGTGCTCAGCAGGAGTTACATAGCAAAGGAAATCCGCCCCTACACTAGCGGCAATTGCTCCACCGATTGCCGAAGTAATATGATCATAGCCAGCCGCCACATCAGTAACTAATGGCCCTAATACATAAAAAGGCGCGCCGGAACAATATTTTTTTTCTAAAGCGATATTTTTTTCTATCTGATCCAGAGGAACATGGCCCGGGCCTTCAATCATCACCTGCACACCTTGCGCCCTGGCACGTTTAGCCAAACCACCGAGAATTTTTAATTCCGCTATCTGCGCTTTATCCGTAGCGTCTAAAATCGAACCTGGCCTCAAGCCGTCACCTAAACTTAAAGTTACATCATATTTATTAGCAATATCCAGAATTTGATCAAAATGCGAATAGAAAGGATTCTCTCTTCTTTGATATTTTATCCAACTGGCGATAATCGCTCCTCCGCGCGAAACTACTCCCATCAGCCGCTTATGCTTATTAAGTACCTTTAAGCTGCTTTGCGTTACTCCGCTATGTATAGTAAAAAAATCTACACCCTGTTTAGCCTGATCGAGTAATACTTCCAGTATGTCTTGAGCGTCGAATTTAAGAAAATTTTTATTTTTTTCCTTTGCCCTAACTGCTACCTCATAAATCGGGACCGGACCCACCGGCACAGTTGAATATTTTAAAACTTCTCTTCTTACCTTGGCAAGATTACCTCCGACACTTAAATCCATCAGCGCATCCGCGCCATACTTTATCGCTATTTTAAGCTTTTGAATTTCATCAGCAATCTGGGATTCATCCGTAGAAGTGCCAATATTAGCGTTAACCTTAGTGGACAAACCACTACCTACAGCACAAGGGTATTCTAGTTGGGTCATATTTTTTTTAACTTCTTAGAGAGTCGTTTAGTTGCTCCTTTAGGATCCTGGGACCCTAAAATCGCCTGGCAAACTGCAATCCGCCTAAAGCCGGCAGCAGTAATTTCTTTAATATTACCTTCATTGATATTACCAATAGCAAAATAAGGTATTTTTATTTTAGCCTTTAACTCTGCGGCTGCTTTTATACCAATGCCCGGATAACCCGGCTTAGTGGCAGTAGCATATACCGGGCCAATACCAATATAATCTGCTCCTTGTTTTTGCGCTCTGAATGCTTGAGCCAGATTATGACAACTTAAGCCAATAATCTTATCTTGGCCTAATATCTTTCTGGCTTCTCTTAGGGAAAGATCCTCTTGCCCCAGATGTACT
>JAPLMA010000029.1 GCA_026387255.1 Candidatus Omnitrophota bacterium
TAAGGTTGATTACCAGGATAAACATATCGAAGGCCAGGCAATTGATATTGATGTTGATGGCGCCCTGCTTATCCGTAAAGATTCCGGGTTTATCCAGAAGATTTCAAGCGGAGATGTAACGGCCTGCCGGTAATGTAAACCATAAAAATATTATTGGTTGACAATCAAGCCTCAAGCTTTATAATTATTGCATGTTCAAGATAAAGCTTTTGGTTTTCTTTATTATTCTCACCATAATTTTTCCGCGGGTATCTTTTCCTTTTGACGATAAGCTGCAGGACCTAGAGCCGCTAGTGATTACTAAACAAAAACAATTTCTTTTAAATACTTACGCCGTTGATCCCGATCAAAGTAGTGCCTTTAATTATCAATCTAACCTAGAAGATCTAAGCGCAATGCCTGTGGATTTACAGAGCCGTTCTTTAAGCAGCGGTATCCAAGCAGATTTTTCTTTAAGGGGTTCAACCTTTCAACAGGTTTTAATTTTACTTAACGGCCAAAAGATCAATGATCCGCAGACCGCGCATCACAACAGCGATATTCCTTTTACTAAAGAAGATATTAAGAAGATTGAAGTCATCCCCGGGGCAAGTTCTTCTTTATTTGGTCCGGATGCCATTGGCGGAGCAATAAATTTTGCGTTGGCTGTTCCTAGAGAGAGAAAAATTGCTTGGGAGTTTGCTGCAGGGAATAACCGTAACGGCTATGGATTATTTAGTCTTAGGGACAGATTTAAAGATTTAGGTTTTAGATTTTCCGTTGAAGACGCACAATCCAAAGGTTTTCGCTATGATACAGACTATAAGAAATTTACTACTTCTTTAGGAGCGTATTTAGATTTACCCGATGATGGGGTTTGGGAAAATAATTTTGGCTATCAAGAAAAGGCGTTTGGGGCATATGATTTTTATACTCCTGGCGCGGGGTATCCTTCCCGGGAATGGACGAAAACTTATTTAATAAATAGCGGGCTTTCTTTAAATAATGATGGTTTATTGATTAAGCCGAATTTTCTTTGGCGCCGGCATTATGATAAATTTCAGCTTAAAGAAACAGTCGCTAGTTTTAATAATCATCATACGGATATGCTTGTTCCTAGTATTTATTTTCAAAGAGATATGGGATTATTTGGTAAGACCGGTTTGGGCCTTGAATGGGGCCAAGAGATGATTATTTCTTCAAATATGGGCAAACATACGCGTGATCATAAAAGTATATTCTTAGATGATAGCGTGGGTGTTGGGTCAAAATGGGAAATAGGCTTTTCTTTGCGTATGGATGATTTTTCAGATTTTAATATGGAGTACACCGGTTCTTTGAGCGTTAAATTTAAACTTACCAATGCGGCAGCTTTGAATTTTGGTGTTTCAAGAAATATCCGCGCCCCATCATTTACGGAACTCTATTATAGTGATTCAACCACGATCGGTAATGTTGATTTAGCTGCTGAAAATACTTGGAACTATCAGGCGGGTTTTGAATATAAAGACGAAGGGTTTTCCTCCGGTTTGGCCATATTTTTACGCCAGGAGAAAGAGATGATTGATTGGGTTAAATCTGATTCTACTCAGCCATGGCAGGCACGAAATTTTACCCGGGACAATGTTTTTGGGGTTGAATATTCCCTGCGTAAAAAAATTAATCGGATTTTAAGTTTTGATGCTCACTACACTTATACCGATAAAAGTATCGATAATCAGGGGTATTTGTATAAATATGGGGCCAATTATGCCCAACATCTGGTAAATACAGTTTTTAATTTTGATTTACCATTCGGCCGGCAAGAGATAGGGTTTAATTATAAAAAGCGGCCGGCGAGAAACGGTTGGTTGCTGATGAATGCCGGGTTAAATTATAATTTAAATAAGAATTCAAAAATTTTCTTAAATTTGACCAATATTTTAAATGTGGAATATCAGGATATTGCCGGTATTCCTCAGGCTGGTAGATATGTTGAGACGGGAGTTAGGTTTGGCTGGTAATAAAGGTAAGGGGACGGTTCTCTTCTTCAAAAAACCGCTTAAGAGAACCGTCCTCTGGTTTTTTTGTTGCAGGTTGATTTTAAGAAGTCAATAGTATATAATGTTTTAACTTATATAATTAATTAAGGGGGCGCATGTTTATACATGTAATTTTATTCGTAGTAAAGCCTAAAGAGGTTGTCAAATACCGCAAAGATAGTCTAATCTGGGCGCGGCATACCAAAAAATCTCCGGGGTTTTTGTCTTATCAAACGATGAAGCGTTATGGATTTAAGGATCAGTATGCTTCAGTATACCAGTGGGCCAAAAAAGCCAATCATGATTGTTTTATGCGTAAATATCATGATTGGCTAGTGAGTAAATCCAAGGCCAAGGTTAAGGTTTTAGGTTATTATAACCTTAAGCAGTTAGATAGCTTAAGGTTATAATAATTATTGACAAGCATTCAGGTTATTATATAATTTCTTCTGTAGCGAACAAAGGGAGTAGAAGTCTTGTTCCGTAAGG
>JAPLMA010000014.1 GCA_026387255.1 Candidatus Omnitrophota bacterium
TTGATGCGGCGGTAAATCTGGAAGTAATTGCCAAAAGCGGTACCTGGCTTTCATTTGAAGATAAAAAACTGGGCCAGGGCAGGGATGCGGCGATAAAGTTCCTTAAAGAAAACCCGAAAATACAGGATGATATTGAAAAAGCAGCGCGTAAAAAGTTTAGCCTCGCTGAATAACGCCGAAAAAGCCAAGGCTTATGCTTTTTTGCTGTTGAAGTTTCGTCTGCGCAGCGAGAACGAGCTAAAGTCAAGGTTAAAGCAAAAAGGGTTCTCTGAAGAATTAAGTCAAGATACCGTTAATTTTTTAAAGGATAGAGAGTTTATTGATGATCGCGTTTTTGCGCGTGGCTGGGTGGCTGCGCGGCTTAAACGGCCATTTGGTTTAAGAAAGATCAAGCAGGAATTAGTGCAAAAAGGCTTAGACCAAGAGATCATTGGGGATTCTTTGTCGCAAATTAAAGAGCATTACAACGAAAGCCAAATAGTCAGTCAATTAGCCCAGCAGAGATTCTCCAAGTTAAAAGGTATAGAGCCACTTAAGGCCAAGGGTTGTTTAAATTTAAAGTATTAATTTTAGATTTAGAGTTTTGAGTTTGTTTAGGATTTAGAGTTTAGAATTTAGAGTTTATAGTTTTCAGTAAGAGAGGAATAATTGGGTGACTGCTGATATTTTAAGAGAAAAATTTCTGGCTTTTTTTCAAGCCAGGAACCATAAGATTATTGAAAGTGATTCTTTGGTACCCAAAGATGACCCGACCGTATTATTTACTCCTGCCGGGATGAATCAATTTAAGAAAGAATTTATGGGGCAAGATTACGGATTTAAGCGCGCCGCAACCGCGCAGCGCTGTTTGCGCACGGATGATCTGGAAAAAGTAGGAAAAACCAGCAGCCATCATACTTTCTTTGAAATGTTGGGCAATTTTTCTTTCGGAGATTATTTTAAAGAGGAAGCGATTAGTTGGGCCTGGGAATTCCTGACCAGTGAGCTGAATTTAAGCCAAGATAAGCTTATGGTCTCGGTTTATAAAGAAGATACTGAGGCTTATAAGATTTGGAAAGAAAAAATAGGCCTACCGGTTGGAAAGATTGTTAAGCTGGGAGATAAAGATAATTTTTGGCCGGCAGAAGCTAAAACCAAAGGGCCAAATGGTCCATGCGGGCCATGTTCAGAGATATTTTATGATTTTGGGCCTGACGTAGGCTGTAAAGAGAAAGCTTGTGATCCATCCTGTAGTTGCGGAAGGTTTGTAGAAATCTGGAATTTAGTTTTTACGCAGTTTAACCGTAAAGATGATGGTTCGCTAGAGCCGCTGCCGAATAAGAATATTGATACGGGTATGGGGCTGGAGAGGTTGGCCGCGATAATGCAAGGTAAACAGAATAATTTTCAGACGGAGTTGTTTGGGCCGATAATTAAAGAGATAATCCGGGGACAGTCTCCTTCGGGGACAGTCCCCGAAAACAAGCTTCTTTATGCGATTGCCGACCACATAAGGGCGGTGGTTTTTTCAATATATGATGGGATATTGCCTTCTAATGAAGGAAGAGGTTATGTGGTAAGAAAAATAATACGTAAGTCCATTTTACATTTAAATTGTCTGGGAATTAAAGATCCTTTTCTTTATCGTTTAGTGGCAGTAGTGGCCCAAATAATGCATAAACCTTATCCGGAATTAACTAAGCGACAGGAAGAAATTGCTCAGAGAATTTTAATTGAAGAAAAAAACTTTATTCATACGCTTAGCTCAAGCGAAGAACTATTTGAAAATAAGTTCGCTGGATTCATCCAAAAGCCAAATCCTGAGACTGTAGGAAATATAGTTTTTCTGTTACATGACACTTATGGAATTCCTTTGGAGTTGACCCGCCAGTGGCTGGATAAACAAAAAATAAGTTTTTCGCTAAAGGCATTCCAGCAGGCCATGGAGGAACAGAAGGCGCGTTCAAAATCAGGCAGTGCGATGAAGGGCGATGTGTTTGGCGCCAAAGGCCTGGAGATAAAAGTTAAAGAGAGCAAATTTGTCGGTTATAAAGAAAATTCTACAGAGGCAATAATTCTAGCGATTTTAAAAGATGAGAGTGAAATTAACCTGGTTAGACGGATTGTTTTAGACCGGACTCCTTTTTACGCGGAATCCGGAGGACAGGTGGGGGATGCTGGAAAATTGATTAGCGGAAAGAATGTTTTTGAAGTTTTAGATACGCGAAAAATAGATAATTATATTGTGCACATTGGTAAGATCCGTTTAGGTGTTTTTAAAGAAGGCGATTCGGTAACCGCGCAGATAAATATTGAACGCAGATTAAACATTGCCAGAAATCATACCGCTACACACATATTGCAGGCAGCTTTACGGGAAGTTTTGGGAAACCATGTCCAGCAGCAGGGTTCTTTAGTTAGTGAAGAGAAATTCCGTTTTGATTTTACGCATTTTAAAGGATTGTCTAAGCAGGAGATCTCTAAGGTTGAGGAGGTAGCGAATAGCTATATTAATAAAAATCAGGTTGTAAGTTGTAAAGAGATGACTTTTAAAGAGGCAAAGAAAGCTGGAGCATTAGCATTTTTTGAGGAAAAGTATGGCGAAAATGTACGCGTGGTTGCTATCGGAGATATTTCAAAAGAGTTATGTGGAGGAACACATATTGATAATATTAGTAAAATCGGCCTTATAAAAATAATCAGCGAGGGTTCAGTAGCTAGTGGTATTAGAAGAATTGAGGGGGTGACTGCCGGATTTGCAGAGCAGTTTATTAAAGACCAAGAGCAAAAGGTAATCCAAGAAGCGGCCAAGCTTTGCGGCTTTTGGCAGATAAGCTAAAAGAAAAGCTCTCTGGCGTAGTGATTGTTTTAGGTGCGCAGGATAAAGAGCAGAACAAGGCTTTTTTGGTGATCGCTGTATCAACGGATTTATTATCCAGAGGAATGGATGCTGGGGCATTGATTCGCCAAGTTGCTCCTCTGATTGGTGGCTCAGGTGGAGGCAGGCAGGATTTTGCTCAAGCGGGCGGGAGGAATCCTGAGAATTTTAGATTGGCTTTTGAGAAATTAAGAGATATAATTATACATCAAAAGTGATAGCTGTGTCATTCCCACGCAAGTGGGAATCTAAAAAGCAGATCCCCGCTTTCGCGGGGATGACAAGTAAGGATAAAATGAAGATAATTAAGGCGACGAGTAAAAAATTAGAGAAGATTTATAACCGCGGCCAATTGCGCCAGCTGCGCGTTGAAGAAAAGGTGAGGAAGATTATTGATGATGTGCGCCTTTTTGGGGATGAGGCGTTAATTAAGTACACGCGTAAATTTGATAAGGTGAAACTTAACCAGCGTCAGTTAAAAGTTTCTCAGATTGAGATCAGCGGTGCTTATGCTAATATCAGCCCGCATTTTGTCAGCGCGCTGAAGATCGTTATTGAAAATGTAAATCGTTTTCATCGCAAGCAGCTGCGTAAATCCTGGAGGATCAAGGGAACCGAAGGCGTAGTGTTGGGTGAAAATTATACGCCTTTAGAAAAAGTGGGTGTTTATATTCCGGCCGGGACAGCGCCTTTGGTTTCTACTGTTTATATGACGGTGTTGCCGGCGAAATTGGCCGGGGTGAAAAAAATTGTTTTAATCAGCCCTCCGGATAAAAATGGGTATATTAATCCGCATATTTTGGTGGTGGCTGATCTGCTCAAGGTTGATGAGATTTATCGAGTGGGGGGAGCGCAAGGGATTGGGGCTTTAGCTTATGGTACTAAAACCATTCCGAAAGTAGATAAAATTGTCGGCCCGGGAAATATTTATGTTTCTGAAGCTAAACGGCAGGTTTTTGGCATGGTGGATATTGATATGATTGCCGGGCCTACAGAACTGGTGGTGATTGCCAATCGTTTTAGTGACCCGAAATTTATTGTTGCCGATCTGCGCGCGCAAGCAGAGCACGCTAAAGGATTGGCGATATTAATTACTAATTCCAAAAGTTTAGCCAAAGAAGTAAAATCTCAGCTTGATGGGAATAATGGTTATATTATTTTGACCAAGAATTTAAAACAGGCGGCTGAAATCGCCAATAAGATTGCCCCGGAGCATTTGGAAATTCTGGTGCAGAATCCGCAGAAATTGCTTAAGGAAATTAAAAATGCCGGAGCAATATTTTTAGGCCCCTATAGCCCGGTGGCTCTGGGAGATTATGTTGCCGGCCCTAGCCATGTATTGCCTACGCAGGGCACAGCCAGGTTTTTCTCCGGGTTAAGTGTTACGGATTTTATTAAGAGCAGCCATATTATTAGTTATTCCAAAAAGGCACTGGAAAAAATACGTGAGCCTTTAGAAAAGATTGCTGGTATTGAGGGTTTGCAAAAGCATGTAGATTCGGTAAAGAGTAGATTTTTATAATTTTAGGAGATGCAATGAAAAAAAGAAGCGCAGTAATAAAAAGAAAAACTAAAGAGACGCAGATTTCGGTTGAGCTACTAATCGGAGGCCAGGGTAGAAGTAAAATTGATACCGGTATAGGTATTTTGGATCATATGCTGGAGTTGTTTAGTTTTCATGGTTTATTTAATTTAAATATTTTAGCTAAAGGGGACCTGAGGGTAGATATCCATCATACTAATGAGGATATCGGGATTGTTTTGGGAGATGCTTTTAAGAAAGCCCTGGGGGATAAATCAGGAATTAAGCGTTTTGGTTCTATTTCCGTGCCGATGGAAGATGTGGTGGCTAATGTGGTGGTGGATATCAGCGGAAGAGGATTTTTTAATGGGATAAAAGCGGTTGTGTCTAAATTGCCAAAAATCCAAAAAGATCAAGGTTATTCTTTTGAATACGCTAATCATTTTTTTGAAGCTTTCGCCAAAAGGCTGGGGATGAATTTGGATATCAGTATCTCAAGTTTAAACTCAGATCTGCATACTAATCTGGAGCCTATTTTTAAGGGATTGGGTATTGCTTTGGATCAAGCCACTGGAATTGACCCGCGTAGGAAAGGTATTCCCTCGACTAAAGGCGTGATTGACTAATGAAGATCGTAATTATCGACTATGGTATGGGAAATATTCATAGCGTGGCGAAAAGCATCCAAGTTTGCGGTGTGCAGCCGATAATTACTAATAAAAAAAATGAAATAAATTCTGCGGATAAAATAATTCTGCCCGGAGTAGGCGCTTTTGATGATGCGATGGTGGAATTAAAAAAGCTGGATTTAATCAGCGTTATTCAGCAGCAAATTAATGGTAAAAAGCCGTTTCTGGGAATTTGTTTAGGGATGCAGCTTTTATTGGAAAGCAGTCAAGAGGCTAAAATTAATCAGGGGTTAGGTATTTTAAAAGGCCAGGTGGTTAAATTTAGTTCCCGGCAGGATTTGAAAGTTCCGCATATGGGATGGAATGATTGTAAAGTTGTGGCTAAAGATTGTTTCTTATTAAGCGGTATTAGCGGCCAGGCTCAAGTTTATTTTTGTCATTCTTATTATCCTGAGCCTGCTGATAAATCCGTGATTGCCGCAACAAGTAGCTATGGAGGAGAGTTTAGTTGTGTTTTACATCAAGATAATGTTTACGGGGTGCAGTTTCACCCGGAAAAAAGCCAAGCAATAGGATTGAAGATAATTAAAAATTTTGTCCAGTTATGTTAATCATACCAGCGATAGATTTAAGGGGTGGTAAAGTAGTCAGGCTTTTTCAGGGTAAGTTTGATCGCCAGAAGATTTATTCGGCTGACCCGGTTAAGACAGCTAAACATTGGGCTAAACAAGGGGCTAAATTTTTACATATCGTGGATTTAGATGGGGCGGCTAGTGGTGCGCTTAAGAATATCGAGGTGGTCAAGAAAATTATTGATCAAGTGGGCATCGGGGTGGAATTCGGCGGCGGGGTCAGGAGCATGAAAATTATATCTAAATTGTTAAGCTTGGGGGCAGCTAGGGTTATTTTAGGCACTAAGGCAGCGAGTGACGCGAAATTTCTAAAGCAAGCTTGGAAAAAATTCGGAGAAAAAATTATCGTCAGTATTGATGCTAAATGCGGTCATATTCAAACGCAAGGATGGAATTGTAGTGTGGCTAAAACTGCATTGGTTTTTGCCAAAGAATTAAAAACAATAGGTTTTAAGCAGTTAATTTATACGGATATCTCTAAGGATGGTACTTTATCCGGCCCGGATATTTCAGGGATTAAAGAATTAATTAAAGAAACGGGGTTAAAAGTTATCGCCTCCGGAGGCGTAGCGAGTTTAGAAGATTTGCTTAAACTTAAAAAATTGCAGAAGCATGGTTGCGCGGGTGTGATTATTGGCAAGGCCTTGTATGAAGGTAAATTTACTTTTACGGAAGCGTTGAAATTAATCAACGCTTAATTTATCAAAACTAACGAAAGGGGAGAGAATATGGCAAAGAAACTTATGTGGGTCGGGTTAGCAGTGATGGGTATTTTTGTTTTAAATGGATGTGCTACGATGAACAAAAATGATGAGTTGTTAAATCAGGGATTACGCAATAAGATTTCGGCACTGGAGACGCAGTTAAAGGAAAAAGATGATGAAATTAACAGTTTAAAAGAAACTCCGGTAAAGAGCAGCGAAGATGTTAATGCGAATATTAGTAAAGTTGGCGAAGCTAATCAGCAAATAGATTCCAAACAGATTCAAACAGCTTTAAAAAATGCCGGTTATTATCAAGGGGCGGTTGATGGTAAGATGGGAAAGAAAACGCGCAAAGCAGTAAGGGAGTTTCAGAAAGCAAATAATCTTCCTGCCGACGGTAGGGTGGGAAAGAATACTTGGTTAGTTTTAAAGGAATATCTGGAGAAGAAAGTAAAGTAAGAGAAAATAGAGTAGATAGTAGTTAGTAGGTAGCAGTTAGGTTTACCTATCTACTAACTACGGTATTTTTATGCTTAGTAAACGTATAATTCCATGCCTGGATATTAAAGAGGGCCGCGTAGTTAAGGGGGTAAAATTCCTTGGGCTGCGTGATGCTGGTGATCCGGTTGAGGTGGCCCGCGCCTATGACCAGCAGGGTGCCGATGAATTAGTATTTTTAGATATTACGGCTAGCTTTGAAAATAGAAAAACTCTTGTAGAGCTGGTTGAAAAAATAGCTTCCAATATCTTTATGCCCTTTACGGTTGGCGGGGGCATAGGAGAAATCCAAGATATTCGTAATCTTTTAAATGCCGGAGCGGAAAAAGTTTCGCTTAATACCCAAGCAGTAAAATTTCCGGAGTTAATCAGTGCGGCGGCGAAAAGATTCGGTAGCCAGTGTATCGTAGTGGCGATCGATGCAAAAAAACAAATTGATCACTGGGAGGTATTTATCAACGGTGGCCGGACACCTACGGGGATTAACGCAGAGGTTTGGGCAGAAAAGGTCGCTCGGCTTGGCGCAGGGGAAATCCTTTTGACGAGCATGGATTGCGATGGAACTAAGGATGGTTATGATTTGGAGTTGACTCAAGCGATTACCCAAAAAATAAATATTCCGGTGATTGCCTCCGGTGGGGCGGGGTGTTTAGAGGATTTTTATAATGTTTTTGCCAAGGCCAATGCCGATGCGGCTTTAGCGGCTTCACTTTTTCATTACCAGGAGCTTAGTATTAAACAGGTAAAGAGTTATTTAAAAGAAAGAGGAGTAGCTGTAAGATTGACTTAAGAATGTTAAACTCTAAACTCGAAACCCTAAATTATAAACAAATCCGAAACTCAAAACCTAAAACTAAAATTTTTTGTTTTGAAAATTTGGATTTTGGATTTAGAGTTTGTTTAGAGTTTCGAGTTTAGTGTTTAGGGTTTAATCTAAAAGGGAGAATTTGGGTGAAAAAATTAACATTTAAGTTGGCAAGTTTAAAATTTGATAAAAATGGATTGATACCAACAATTATTCAGGATTATAAGGATAAAGAAGTATTGATGTTGGCTTATATGAATAAGGAATCGCTGCGCCGGACTTTAAAACAAGGAAAAACTTGTTTTTGGTCGCGTTCAAGAAAAGAGTATTGGGTTAAGGGTTTAACCAGCGGGCATTTCCAGTTTGTTAAGTCTGTGGCTTACGATTGCGATCTGGATGCGCTTTTAATCCGGGTGCGACAAATCGGCAAGGCCTGTCATACGGGCAAGAGAAGTTGTTTTTATAGAAAAATTGTATGACAAAAGTTAGGGTAGATAGTAGGTAGTATATAGTATTTAGGTTCTGATTTTCCTAACTACTATCAACTACTACTACCTACTTCTATAATAGCTAATGTACAAGCCAGATTTAAAAGAATTTTTAAGGTTGTCAAAGAAAGGGAATGTAATCCCAGTTTATAAGGAGATTAATGCAGACCTGGATACTCCGGTTTCTGTTTTTTTAAAGATGGAAAAAGGGGATTATTCTTTTCTTTTAGAATCTGTTGAGGGGCAGGAAAAAATCGCCCGCTATTCATTCCTCGGTAGTAATCCTAGCCTAATTTTTAAAAGCCAAGGTAGGAATATAGAAATTATTTATCCAGAGAAAAATAAGCTCAAGAATTTTGTTACCTCGCAAACGCCAATTGATGAGATTAAAAAAATAATGCGGGATTTTCGTAGCGTAGAGGTAGCGGGCCTGCCGCGTTTTTATGGGGGACTAGTGGGTTATATCGGATATGATACGGTAAGGTTCTTTGAGAATATTCCGGATAAGAATAAGGACCAGCTAGGAATTCCGGAAACACTTTTAATTTTAACGGATACACTTTTGGTTTTTGACCGGCTTAATCATACGATTAAGATTTTAAGCAATGTTATTTTACCAAAAAATTCCACACGGTTTAAGAAAAAACAACTTTATGATTTGGCCATTAGAAAGATTGAGGCAATCCATAGCAATTTTAATAAGTGCAGTATTCTGCAGAATGAGACAAGTAAGTTTGGCCAACTGCGCGTAACCAGTAATCTTAAACAGCCAGAATTTGTCCGGATGGTTAAGCAGGCCCAAATGTATATAAAACGGGGTGATATTATTCAGGTTGTTTTATCGCAACGTTTTAAGGTTAAGACGCAAAAAAATGATTTTGCGATCTATCGGGCTTTACGCAGCCTTAATCCTTCGCCCTATATGTATTATTTAAAATTTAAAGATTTTTCTATTGTGGGCTCGAGCCCGGAGATGCTTGTACGCAGCGAGAACGGTTTAGTTCAGACTTGTCCGATTGCCGGCACGCGCCGGAGGGGAAAAAACCAAAAGCAAGATTGCGCACTGGAGAAGGAACTCTTGGCTGATGAGAAAGAAAGAGCTGAACATTTGATGTTAGTAGATTTAGGTAGAAATGATTTAGGCCGGATCAGCAAATTAGGCCGGGTTAAAGTTGATAGTTTTATGCGCGTAGAAAAATATTCTCATGTCATGCATCTGGTTAGTGAAGTAAGCGCCGTACTTGACAAAAAAAGGTTTGATATCTATGATGTATTCAAAGCGGCATTTCCGGCTGGCACGGTTTCCGGAAGCCCGAAGATCCGCGCGATGCAGATTATCGATGAGCTGGAAAATTTAAGGCGTTCTTTGTATGCCGGGGCAATTGGTTATTTTAGTTTTTCGCATAATCTGGATACCTGCATTGCCATCCGCACAATAGTGCTTAAGGATGGTTTTGCTTATGTGCAAGCCGGCTCAGGGATTGTCGCTGACTCTGTTCCGCAGAAAGAATATCAGGAATCAGTGAATAAAGCTAAGGCGCTGTTGGAAGCAATTAAAAAGTAAGCAATTAAAAAGCATGAAAGGAGCAACACCATGGCAGTACATATTCGTTTAAGAAGAATCGGAAAAAATCCTAAAGGTAAGCCGCATTTTCGGGTTACTGTTTTTGATGAGCGTATGGGCCGGGATAGCCGGGTAATTGAAGAGTTAGGATTCTATAAACCGACCACCGGAGTCGCGGTACTTAAGAAAGAGCGTATCGCGGAGTGGGTAAAAAATGGGGCGCAACTATCGGTAACCGTAAAAAGTTTATTAAAAAAATTAAATAAAGGAGTTTAATATGCCACAGTCTAGCGCAGTCAGTCCTTTGGTGCAGTTTTTCCCGTTAATTTTGATTTTTATTATTTTTTATTTTTTGTTAATCCGGCCGCAAAAACAGAAAGAGAAAGAGCATCAGAAGATGTTGACGGGTATTGATAAGAATGATGAGGTGGTAACTTTAGGCGGCATCCATGGCACAGTGGTTAATGTAAAAGAGAAGACTTTAATTTTACGCATCGATGAGAATGTAAAGATGGAGATTGAAAAAAACAGCGTCGCTTATATTAAGAAGCCTTAAACTAACTAAAAAGATCCTTGGGTTAAAAAACAGGAGTTTTAAATAATGGAAAGAAGACTAATCTATAAAATACTGCTGATCTTGGGCGTCGTCGGGCTGTTTACATATTATGCCTTTCCTTTGCAAAAGCGTATTAATCTTGGCCTGGATTTGCAAGGCGGGATGCATCTTTTACTTAAAGTTGACACTAGCCATCTTGAGGGGCAGGCTAAGTTTGATGCTTGTGACCGGGCAGTGGAGGTAATTCGTAATCGCATTGATGAGTTTGGGGTCAGGGAAACTTCCATTCAAAAACAAGGCGAAGACGAGATTGTGGTGCAGCTTCCCGGGGTTACTGACCGTGAACGCGCTATTGAGTTGATTGGCAAAACCGCGATGCTGGAGTTTAAAGTTGTTACTAATGATGCCGAAAAGCTTAAAAGCGCAATCGCCGGAACAGTTCCCGAAGGGTTTGAGTTAAAATATACTCTGGATGAGAATGAGCCGTTGTTGCTAGAGAAGCAGGCGGTATTAGTGGGGGATGCTTTAACCAATGCCACGGTGCGCTTTGATCAGAGCCAGTTTAATGAGCCGATTGTTGCTTTGAAATTTAATGCCGCCGGAGCCAAGAAATTTGCGGAAGTAACCGCTTCTAATGTTGGTAAGCGCTTGGCGATTGTTTTGGATGGTAAAGTGCAGTCAGCCCCGCGGATTAGGGAGGCAATTCCTTCAGGCGAGGCAGTGATTACCGGCAGGTTTGATGCCCAGGTGGCGCAAGATTTAGCGCTTGTTTTAAGGGTCGGGGCATTACCTGCTCCGATGCACATCGAAGAAGAGAGGACAGTTGGCCCTTTATTGGGTCAGGATTCCATAAACAAAGGGGTTAGAGCAGCTTTAATTGGTTGCGTCTTGGTTTTTATTTTTATGGCAGGTTATTATCTTTTAGCCGGCCTAATCAGCGATATCGCGCTTTTATTAAACTTGATCATGATTCTCGGAGGTTTGGGTTTATTACCGTTGCTTTTCCCGGGGGTTTCAGCGACTTTAACCTTACCGGGTATTGCCGGTATCGCTTTATCTCTAGGTATGGCAGTAGATGCCAATGTGTTGATTAATGAAAGAATCAGGGAAGAGATTTTGAGTGGCAAAAGTCTGCGTACTGCAATTGGATTAGGTTATGATCGGGCTTTTAGTGCAATTTTCGATTCTAATTTAACTACCCTGATTGCGGCATTTTTGTTGTTTCAATTTGGCACCGGGCCGATTAGAGGGTTTGCGGTAACCTTGACGATTGGTTTAATGGCTAGTATGTTTACGGCGATTGTAGCTACCCGTACA